>CAZMMB010000086.1:0-6957 GCA_964567325.1 uncultured Oscillospiraceae bacterium | reverse complement strand
CTTCCTTCCGGACCTGACGAGGTTCACAGATTCTTATTGCGCAGGACCCAGACCATGCCAGGCGAAGCTGCCAAAAGGCAATTTACATCCTATATTATAGCGGATGTGCCATGTTCAGTCAATGGGTTGCCCGTATTGAAATACCACCTTGTAGAGCTCATCCTTCTTGGGGGGATTAATTGGAATTTTCTCCCCTGCCCCATCTTCAACCAAATAGCGGCCCTTTTCGCCCTCAAGAACCTTTCCAATAACACTTACAGGAATCCCTCCTTCTTCAATCGCTTTGATGACTTCCTCCTTTTTGTCAGGTGACGCAACTATCAACATGCTGCCGCTTGAGATTAAACCCAAAGGGTCTATGTTAAAATGCCTGCAAAGCTTTTCAGTCACCTGGTTTAAGGGTATTTTGTTGAGCCAAATCTCTGCCCCGGTTCCCGATACCTGACACATTTCCCAGATTGCCCCCAAGACCCCGCCTTCGGTAATATCGTGCATACCAGATGTGCCGATACCACCGGCAATGACACCTTCCTTTACGACAGATACCCGGTCCAACATTGATATTGCCTCTGCCATTTCTATATCAGTCAAAACCCCCTCAAGTTCCTTCCCATAATCCGATGCGATAATACCAGTCCCTTCTAAACCAGTTTCCTTGGTCATCAGGAAAAAATCTCCCGCCTTCATCGTCTTTGCACTTTGGGATGAACCTTTCAAGGCCCTGCCCAAGGCGGTGGATACGATGACAGGTGTGTTTACCGCCTTTGTTATCTCCGTGTGACCACCAACTATCTCAACGCCCAAGCCTTCAGCCACACTACCTGCCTGACTCATTATTTCATTTATCTCCTCTTCCCTTGTCCCCTCGGGGAGCATACAAGCCAGAAGCAATCCTAAGGGCTCCACCCCCTTGGCCGCTATATCATTACATGACACCTGGACTGCCAATCTTCCTATATCCGCTACAGCACCGGTTATGGGGTCTGTGGAAAGCACACACTCATATTTACCAAAATCAACAACAGCGCAATCCTCTCCTATACCAGGTCTGGTCAACACTTCAGGTCTTTTAAATTTCAGGTGTTTAAATACTATTTCCTCCAAAAGCTTGCTATCTAGTTTTCCTGTTTTCATATTATATCCGCTACCTCCAGTGTTTTTTTCAACCATCTATTGAAGTCTTCTTCGCTTATAATAGGTACTTTTAATTGTTTTGCAGCCTTATTTTTTGAGGAGGATGACATGGTGTCGTTGTTAATCAGGTAATCAGTATTAGATGTAACTGAATCCCTGACTTTACCCCCATATTTTTCAATCAGCTCCTTTAGCTCCCTGCGGTTCTTATAGTGGGTTACTGTGCCGGTTATAACGAAAGTTTTTCCATCCAAAACTTGGTCCTCACCTTGATTCTGCTTGACCTGCTCAAATTCTATTTCCTTTAAAAGATCATCTATTTTCTGCCTGTTACCTTCATCTATAAAAAAATCCACATAATTTTTTGCCATTATACTACCTACACCGTGGATCTTTATCAGTTCATCAAAAGTGGCGCCCTGAATGGCCTGCCAATCCCAGTTGAAATAATTACAAATTGTCTTGGCATTGGCGGGGCCGATATTAGCTATCCCCAAACTATACAAAAGTCTGACAGGGTTTGTGACCCTAGCCTTATTTATTGATTTTACTAAGTTGCCGAAAGATTTATTTCCAAAACCGTCCATGGCCACTATTTCATCCCTATATCTTTCTATATGGAAAATATCAGCCGGCTCCTTAATGAAACCTTTTCCTATAAATTTCTCCACTGTTGCTTCCGAGAATCCATCGATACCCATAGCATCTCTGGATACAAAATGAACATAGGACTTAATATGTTTAGCTGGACAGTCCTCGTTTGAACAAAACAAAACCTTTGCATCACTTTCACTTTTTATATGGGTTGGTCCATTGCAAACCGGGCAGGCCCCCGGTATAGAAATAGTATTGCTTCCCGTTAGGTTTTCAGCCACTTGGGGAATTATCATATTTGCTTTATAGACGCTTATTTCATCCCCTACCCCCAGTTTAAGTCCCTCCATTATGCTTATATTGTGCAAGCTGGCCCTGCTGACTGTGGTCCCTTCCAATTCAACAGGTTCAAACAGGGCTATAGGGTTAATCTGTCCTGTCCTTGATGGGCTCCACTCTATATCCAGCAATTTGGTCTCCTTAATTTCATCTTTCCATTTGTAGGCAATGGCATCCCGAGGAAATTTAGATGTAGCACCAAGACTTTCACCATATTCTATATCGTTATAGGCAAGGACCAGGCCGTCGGTGGGAAAGCCGTAATGCTCCACTTCCTTATTGAACCAATCTAGACTGTCATGTAAATTCTCCTCAGTTACCAGCCTGTAATCGACCGCATCAAAGCCCTGGCCCACCAGCCATTCTAACTGCCTATGCCTAAACTTGTCCAAGTCTAAATCATCCGCTAAAACCAATCCAAAAGCAAAAAAATGTACCTTGCGCTGGGCTGTTATCTCATTATTTAATTGCCTTACAGAACCGCTACAAAGATTTCTGGGATTTTTATATTTCGCCTCGACTTCAGGTAGGCGACTATTTAGTTCATTGAAATCTTGGTAGCCTATTACCGCTTCGCCCCGTAATATTAGACGACCTTTAAAAGGAATGTGAAGAGGGATATTGGCAAATACCCTGGCATTATTGGTCACTACCTCCCCTAGCTCACCGTTACCCCTTGTTACAGCTTTAGATAGCCTTCCTTCCTCATAGGTCAATACTATGGTAAGCCCATCCAGTTTCCAGGAAAGCAAGCCTTCCTCCCTAGCTAGCCAGAGTCTCAAGGCCTCCTTGTCCTTGGTCTTATCCAAAGAAAGCATAGGCCTTTCATGCCTTTCCTTTGGCAATGTCTCAACTGCCTCATAACCGACTTGCCCCGTAGGACTTGCCGACAAGACTATCCCCGTATCCCTTTCAAACTCTAGTAACTCATCGTAGAGTTTGTCATATTCCAAATTGGATATAATCTCCCTATTATCCTGATAGTAGGCCTTCGCAGCCTTGTTAAGCAATGCTATTTTATCTTTCATCGCTCGAAGTTTCTCTTCCATCATCCCTCACTTAACCTTCTACAATTTTTTTAAAGGTGCAACGTCTATAGCTAATTTCTTTGTGCCTACGCTATCAAATATGACGGTGGTTGTGTTTTTATCTACAGCAATAACTCTGCCTTTTCCAAATTTTCGATGTTCAACCTCATCTCCAGCCTTCAAATCCCCCGAGGACAAGCTGGATTTTTCCCTGTTGCTTTGTTTTAATGCCCTTATCTGACTAAAGGGTCTGAAAATTTCTTTATCCTCCTCAAGGGGTGCATGTGAAAATCCACTATATGTATTATAGTTTCTTGAAAATATTGCATGGCCCTCCATTAATTTTCGGTCTATTTCCCTGAGGAACATGGATTCCTGGGTATATTCCGTCTTCCCATAGACTGTCCTTACGTCCGCACTTGTGAGAAAAAGGCTTTTTTTCGCTCGGGTTATTCCTACATAACAAAGTCTTCTTTCTTCCTCCACTCCGCCGGGTTTTTCTAAGGATCTCCAACTGGGAAAAAGTCCATCCTCCATGCCCGCTATAAATACCACAGGAAACTCCAGCCCTTTGGCACTGTGCAAGGTCATAAGCACCACAGCGTTTTCCTCCGAATCGAAATTGTCCACCTCTGCCATTAAAGCAATAGATTCCATAAATTCGCTGAGGCTGCCCTCCTCCCCTGCATCGCTTTTTTCCTTCTCATAATCATAAATGACCGATTTAAATTCCAATAAGTTTTCTATTTTGCTATCTGCCTCAACACTATTTTGTCCCTCCAGGGCATTTAGATACCCGGTCCTCATGAGCAAAACATCATAGATGTCAGATATTCTCAAATTTTCCTGTTCTAGTGAAAGGGTCTTGATAATATCACTCAACTCATAGAGGTTTTTACCTGTCTTCCCAGCCAAGCCACCGGTCACTTCCCCGTCTGCCAATAGGTTTAGCAGGCTTTCCTTTCGAACATTTGCAAAGGCCTTAAGTTTTTCTAAAGTTTTTTGTCCT
This sequence comes from uncultured Oscillospiraceae bacterium, assembly GCA_964567325.1. Classification (GTDB taxonomy): domain Bacteria; phylum Bacillota; class Clostridia; order Peptostreptococcales; family Anaerovoracaceae; genus UBA1426. The sequence continues at coordinate 2,853 of CAZMMB010000086.1, read as the reverse complement.
ACTCCCCTTCTCGGCTGGTTAATTATCCTTTCCAGGGATAAATCATCTGCAGGGTTTTGCACCAACCTCATGTATGCTATCATATCCTTTACTTCTTTTCGATCATAGTACCTGAAACCTGAAAGAATCCTATATGGTATACCCTTATATCTAAAGGCTTCCTCGAAAGTCCTGGATTGGGCGTTAGTCCTATAGAGCACTGCGAAATCCGAGTAAGTCCGATCCATAGTTTTTAACCTATCTATTTGGGATACTATATACCGAGCCTCGTCCTTTTCATCCTCAGCCCTGTAGTATTTAACCTTTTCCCCTTTATCCTTATCCGTCCAGAGTTTTTTCGGCTTCCGGCCTTGATTGTTCTTTATTACCGAATGTGCGGCAGAAAGTATGTTACCATCAGACCTGTAATTTTTTTCTAACTTGATAGTTGTGGCCCCTTTGAAATCCTTCTCAAAGTCCAGGATATTTCTTATATCCGCACCACGCCACTGATATATGCACTGGTCATCATCACCCACTACACAAACATTATTGTGCTTCCTAGCCAGGTTATAGATAAACTTATACTGCAAATAGTTAGTATCCTGATATTCATCAACCATTATGTACTGAAACTTTTCTTGGTATTTTTTAAGGACATCCCCCTCTTTTTCAAACAGTTGAACTGTTTTAAGGAGCAGGTCATCAAAATCCATCGCCATATTAGCCCTCAATATCCTATCGTAAGCCTTAAATATTTCTGCAGACATCCTTGCCCTGGGGTTAGACTGGTTAGCAGCGATAAAAGCCTCCGCTGTCATATCCTTTTCCTTGCAATCGCTAATTACCGATAGGAAATAGGCTACGTTATACTTTTTATCTTCAACCTGCTTCTCCTTCATTAAATTTCTTATTATCGTCTTCTGATCTGCTGGATCATAGACAACAAATTCGTTGCTGAAGCCTATTCTGTCAGCATGCATTCTAAGGATTCTTAAACAGGCGGAATGGAAGGTGGAAATCCACATACCTTTTATGCTTCCCACCAGAGCTTCTACCCTATCTTTCATTTCTCCCGCTGCCTTATTCGTAAAGGTAACCGCTAGAATTTCATATGGAGATACACCCTCTTCTTTTATTAAATGGGCTATCCGGTGGGTCATCATGCTGGTCTTACCACTTCCTGCCCCCGCCAGCACCAAAAGAGGCCCGTCCTTGTGCAGTACAGCTTTTTTTTGCTGGGTGTTTAATTGTTTCAAATAATGTGAATCAGTGTACATGTATTGTCTCCTATTGCTATGTAATAATAATTTAGCTCTCCTATACCCGGGAATATTCTATCATAGCTAGTAACTTTTGAAAACAGGAAGGGGGTTAGTTACCTATGTAAATAACCCCCCTCCCTCTGATATCTTCCCGACAGTGTCAATAATTTTCTGCTTTTACCTGAAAATACGCCTTTGAATGCTTGCAGACTGGACAAATTTCCAAGGCCTTCTTCCCTACATATTGATGTCCACAGTTGGCACATTGCCACAATACATCCTCATCTTTTTCAAAGACCTTACCGGATTTAACATTTTCCGCCAAGGCCCTATATCTTTCCTCATGCTCTTTTTCTATTTGGGCTACGCCCTCCATTTGAAATGCTATATCTGTAAATCCTTCTTCTCTGGCCACCTTAGCCATATCCTTATACATAGTGGTCCACTCATAGTTTTCTCCAGCTGCCGCATCTAGAAGGTTTTCTTCAGTTGTCCCTATTCCATGGGCTAACTTAAACCAAAGTTCCGCGTGTTCCTTTTCATTCCCCGCAGTTTCTAGGAATATAGCTGCAATTTGCTCATAACCCTCTTTTTTTGCCTTCGAGGCATAATAAGTATACTTGTTTCTAGCTTCCGATTCACCTGCAAAGGCAATCATCAAATTTTCTAATGTCTTGGTTCCTTTAAGATCCTTCATTATTTCTTTTCCTCCTGATCATGATTCTGATTTTAGACTTAAAGTATTTGTACCCTTTTTCAGGACCTTAAAACTCCATAAATGTTTTCATTTCTCTATTAAGCCAACAACCCCTTCAAATGAGGTCTTTGGATTGACAGCAGATTTGCTTTTCATTGATAAAGAGGCCATGGCCAAGGAAAAAACAGCACTTTCTCTGAGGCTGTATCCTTTTAGATATCCAAAAATTACACCTGCTGAAAAAGCATCACCAGCCCCGGTTGTTGACCCCTTCTCATCCACCTGTCCTATAGATTTTAAAAGCCCAGCGTCTCTGCCATCAGTATAGTAAACTCCGCCGGCAGATAGACTTATAAATACCCTCTTTACCCCCTTGTCCAAAAAGGCCCTTCCCGCTTCCTCCAGGGCTTTTGGATCCCTTATCTCCATATCCAGCAAAAGCTCCGCTTCAGCCCGATTAGGCTTTATTGTATGGAAAGCTCCGATAAGATTCTTCGCCCTTGCCGCCTTGCCTGTTGAAACGGGATCTAAAAATAGGGGCTTATCCCCCAGCCGTTGGATAGCATAGGCTAGCGTATCTTCAGTCAAGTTAGTATCCAGGGCAATCATCTTCGAATCTATGGAATTAAGGGCAAGGTCATCAATTGTTTCCACAGATATTCTCTCCAGTGCATCCATGTTGCATAGACCCAGTTCCATGTCCCCTACTATATCCAGAATCGATATGTACATGGCTGTGTTTTCCCCTGGTAAATGTTTAACACCGGATACATCCACACCTGCTTCCATCAGTTCTCGAGCTGCAGACCTACCCACCAAATCATCTCCTACCATAGAAAAAAATTTTACATCCACCCCTAATCTGGCTAGGTTCTCGGCAATGTTTCTGCCCACGCCACCGTAAGTTATGCT
>CAZMMB010000085.1:6063-6974 GCA_964567325.1 uncultured Oscillospiraceae bacterium | reverse complement strand
AGCAGGTTTTACAAACATTGGGTAGGAAAGATTGTTTTCTAACTCATTAATTGCTTGGCTACCATGTAAAAAGTCATCTACCGTAAAGGCCATGTAAGGACCCTGGGGGATGCCCTCTTTGCCACATATAGCTTTTGCAATAATTTTATCCATTGTGACAGCAGATCCTGTAACCCCACTTCCGCTATAGGGGATATCTACCATCTCAAAGATTCCCTGTATCGCACCATCCTCCCCATATGGTCCATGAAGGATTGGTAGGGCAAAATCGATTTTTTCCTTAAGGGATTTCCCCCCGCTAGCCAGCACATTCAGATCATATTTTTCAGGGTCTTTTAAGAGTGCAGCCTTGGCATATTCCTCCCAGCTACCATCTTTAATTTGCTCTGTGGGTCCGTCAAATAGATACCAGTCACCCTGCTTGGTAATACCAATTTTGACTAGGTCATATTTTTCCCTGTCAATTGCATTTATAACAGAACTGGCAGACATCAAAGAGATTTCATGCTCCCCTGATCGTCCGCCAAATAAAACTCCCAATCTAACCATTCCAGTCTCCAATCTATGTAAGGATATACGTTTTATTTCGCCTTTAGCAGGTCCCTGATCTCAGTCAAAAGATCGGCCTCGCTTGGGGCGGGTGGAGCCTCTTCTTCCGGTTGATCATCCTGTTTTTTCCTAAGTTTGTTAATCATTTTGATTGCTATGAAGATTGAAAAAGCTATGATAGCGAAATCTATAGCAGTCTGTATAAAATTCCCGTACATGATAGCCGTTTCAGCAATTTCTTCCCCGGCCTCATTTACCCCAGCCTCCGATAAACTTATCTTTAAACTTGTAAAATCCATTCCTGCAGTTAAAAAACCTATGATTGGCATCATTATATCCTGAACTAGCGAGGTGACTATCTT
>CAZMMB010000085.1:0-6053 GCA_964567325.1 uncultured Oscillospiraceae bacterium | reverse complement strand
TCCAAAAGCTCCACCGATAACAACGCCCACAGCCATATCCAGAACATTGCCTTTCAGGGCAAATTCTTTAAATTCCTTCAGCATTTGTTTACCTCTTCATCCCTTTCTTTCTGTCTTTTTCTTCTGTTTTCTATTATCTCCTTTGATTTAACCGCCACCCTTATTAACATATCTAGGTGGTCTTTGTCAAAGTGATATTTTTTAGTGCAAAATTGACAGGTCAGTTCGGCCTGCCCGTCCTCTTCTGCAATCTGCCTGAGATCATCTTCTCCTATGGACAAAAGCACTTGTTCCAATCTTTCAAGCCTACAATCGCAATCCCATCCTATTTCCTTATATTCCAAAATATCTATTTTATACCTATCTGGCATACTTTCAAATATCTTAGCCATTAGCTCTGTATATGATGCTTGATCCATCGCATTTTCTATTATGTCCGTTAATGGTGGTAAGTTTGCAATCAATGCCTCCAGACCATCTATGGCTTCTGGTTCAGGATCAGGCAACATCTGTATGATCATGCCGCCTGCGCTTGCAACGCTTCCATCGACATCTATTTTAACACCAAGGGCCACCGATGTGGATAATTGCTCCGACAAGAAAAAGTAGGCTGTTAAATCCTCTGCTATTTCACCGCTAACCAGATCAATGCGACCCATGTATGGTTCCTTCAGGCCCTGATCTTTAATTACGGTAAGTCTTCCTTTTCCAATAATACCCCCAACATCAAGCTTTCCACTATCTTTAAGGGGAAGCTCAGCATTTGGATTAGAAATGTAACCCTTTACCTTACCTGTCCCCGAAGCTGTCACAAGAATCTCACCTGCGGGGCCATCGCCTTTAAATTGCAATGTAAGTTTATCCTTGGGGTTTTTTAGCATTAGGCCCATGAGGCTAGCCCCTGTCAAAGCCCTGCCCAAAGCCGCTGTGGCTGTGGGTGTTGTCTTGTGAATCATTCTGGCCTCTTCCACCATGGCTTTTGAAAAAGCAAAATATACCCGAAAAGATCCGCTTTTATCAATTCCTATAAGCCCTTTATTCGTTCCCTTATCCATTCTTCTATTTCTTCCCTTAGTTTTTCTATAGTGTTAGTCGATTCCGATTTTTCCTCACCCTTAGCTGACAAGTATACTTTTAGCTTGGGCTCTGTACCTGAGGGTCTAACAATAACACTGCTTCCATCCCCCAAGACATATTCTAGCACATTGGAAAGGGGGAGGCCTGTGGGCCTATGTCCTGCCACCATGTCGCAAGCTTCCCCACTTGTATAACGCCTTCCAATTTTATAGTCTGTATATTCCATTAGAGGCAATCCAACAATTTCTTTAGGCGGATCCCTTCTTAAATCAGATAAAATTTTCTGCATTTCTGCCATCCCAGCTGCCCCTTCAAAAGCAAAGTCCATAAGATCGTTTATATAATATCCGTGGATATGGTATAGTTCTGTCAACCTATCCAGCAAGGTTTTTCCCTGATCCTTATAGTAGGCTGCAGCCTCACAGATTAGCATGGCAGCATTCACAGCATCCTTATCCCTGACGTAGGATCCGGCCAAATAACCATAGCTTTCCTCGAAACCGAAGATAAATCTGTCCACCTCTCCATCTGCCTCGAGAATGCCTATCTGCTCCCCTATATATTTAAATCCCGTTAGATAACTCCGCATTTCAACCCCGTGTGATGAGGCAATAGCATCAGCCATATTCGTAGATACTATAGTTTTCATAGCAAGAGCCTTATCGGGCATTTGTTTTCTGCTGCATATCAGGTCAAGCAACAGTATCCCTATTTCGTTACCACTTATCCTGTGAAAGGATATTTGGCCATTTTCATCCTCCCGGCGGACAGCAATGCCAAGTCTATCACAATCAGGGTCAGTAGCCAATAGAAGGTCTGGCGAATTTAACTGGTAACAAAGGTCTAGCCCCTTTAATAGGGCTTCCTCCTTTTCAGGATTAGGGTATGGACATGTGGGAAAATTGCCATCTGGCTTTTCCTGCTCCTTTACAAGATGAATCCTTTTTACCCCAATCTCAGATAGGACTCTTCTAACCGGCTTATTACCCGTGCCGTTTAGTGGCGTGAAAACCACCTCTAAATTGCTGCAATCAACTCCTACCCTGGTAGCCTTAACAGCTTCAATATAGGAATCTATAACGTCATCCTGAATAATATCAATGTATTCATGTATTTTTTCGCTGAAAATCTCTGACTCGTGGATCAAACCCCAATCTTTATTGATGGTCTTAACCCCTTCAAAGATATCTGTTTCAACTATACAGTTTAGAATCTCCCCTGCTGCCTCCTCCGTAACCTGACATCCCTCATGGTTATAGACCTTATAGCCATTATAGTCCGAAGGATTATGGCTAGCAGTAATCATTATGCCCCCAGCGCAGTTGAAATGCCTGACTGCATAGGAAAGGGCTGGTGTCGGCATTAGTTCCTTGTAAATATATACATGTATTCCATTTGCAGCCAGAACTGATGCAGCCTCCAAAGCAAAATTAAGGGAACCGTTTCTGCTATCATAGGCAATGGCCATGGCTGGTGTTTTGCTAACTCCGTAGTGGCGGTTTATATAATCTGCAAAACCCTGCGTTACCCTCCTAACTGTAAAGATGTTCATGCGGTTCGTACCAGCTCCAATAATCCCCCTTAATCCTCCGGTTCCAAAGTCCAGATCCTTATAGAAACGTTCGTAAATTTCATCTTTTGCCTCTTTATCACCTGAATCGGCCACCAGTAAATTTTCTAAGGCTTTTAATTCCCTATGTAGTTTAGCTGGCATTTCCTTATGGGATAGCCATTCCTCCATCCTTCCCAGGGCCTTACCAAAATCCATAACATTTTCCATTTTCGTTCCCTTCTATATTAACTTAGCACTTTTATGTTGATCATTTTCTTATACCCAATTTTAACATATTTAATTCTTATATGAAACTATAAAGTAGGGGGATACTTGCCATAATCCCCCCACTTTTTGCCTATCTTAATTTAAATTTTAATCGCTATTTTTCACTAACTCCAAAAGCTTGAATTTCAGTTTAAGGACCTTTGGCTTCTTACCCTCTTCAATTAGTTCTTTATATTTATCGTCAACAATCGCCTCTTTATATATCTTCATTCCATCTTCGTCGACCACTTCCGCCTCTCCTATTAAACACAGGGGAGGAAAGAGCACACACCACCAATTTTCTCCTTTTCCTTCTCCAATAACCACTTTTAAAGCATTGTAATTACCAGCCGGAAAGGTAATATCCCCATAGGTTTTTTGTGGGATATAATCAACTCCAAGCCCTGCTTTAACGGTATGATAGCATCCTGATCCTAAAAGGATTGACCGGGCCTCCCCTTCAAGTTCAGCTAAGTTTTTATTGATGAATTCCTTAGTTCTGTCTATATCCAATACCGCTTTACTTCCATCAACAGTAGCCGATGACATTGTTTCCATCACCAGCCCCTCATTTATTGTTTCCATAAGCCGGTCTCTTACCATGAGTTTCAACCTTTGGTCCTCTTTTGAGTTACTGTTTGCAACTACATGAAACCGTATGAAATCCTCGTTGGATAGTTCATAGCCATCCTTTTCCAACCAAAAGCTATACACTAGGACAAGCAAGAGAGCAAAGGCCAACATAACTATATGTTTTCTTTTAAATTTCATAAGTTTACCCCTTTCATGGCGAATACACTTCTTTTTTATTCTGTCCATAAAAGGGGTTTTCTATAACTTGGCAAGGGTAGACATGTCAATCTGCCCTATTTAACGATAAGAATCTTTGCTCCCGGCTTTAATTCTTCATGGTCCGACAAATCATTAATAGAACGAAGGCGGCTGATAGGAATGTGATATTTCTTAGATACCCTCCAAACTGTATCATCATTTTTTGCCGCATATACGATTATTGATGGTGTAGGGCCGGTCTCTGGCTTTCTTTCAACAACGGCCACGCTGTTTATCAATTCTATGGGCTTTTGTTCTAAAGCAAATCCTGAAACATGTAGTTCCCCATTTATTGAAACCTGCCTATTATTGATTTGGTCAAAGGCAAGATCTTTCAAGGTAACCTGACAGTCCGTTTGCATTCCTTCCTTGCAACCGGCCACATCAATTTCACTTCTAAATTGCAAATCCTTGTTTATGACAAAAGGCAAGCTGCCACTTTCAGCACTGATGCAAGTTATCTTGACTGGAAGTAGGCCCTCAACTTCTATTTTCCCCTGCACAGCCTGGTCTTTCTTAATCCTAGGGGACCCTGTTATGTAAATTACCTTGTCTAATTTCCCATATAAATCTGTTACGTCCACTATTTCCCTTATGGGGATATCAATTGCGCCTCCTCCTTGCAAGCAATTGAGCACATTTTTTGCTCTGCCACAACTTATGTCCTTAGAATAATGATAGGCATCTAAAACGTAGGGCTCTTGGAGCTGCCTATAATATTCAAAGTCTACCTCTGCCTCCATATCAAGGCATAATGTGTTAAAATACCCATCTTCATTTCGTTTTGGAGTCAGGGAGCAATTTACTATATTAAAATCTGCTCTTCCTCCAAGCAGGGGATATCCTGTAATCCCCTCATCCATTTTCATAAAATGGGTAAAATCGGATTTACAATTATAGAATACCGGCCCAGCCATACTATCGTATAGAAAATTAATATTCACTAAACCACTTATCATGGCCTTATCGCTACCGATTTGCTTATGTCCTTCTACTATATTCACATCGTAGCAAAGTATCTGGTCAATTTCAGCCGCCCCCTCAGGCAAGTTTTCCTCCTCGGATATTTCAAACTGCTCCGTCCTCCTGATTGGAATATCGGTGTATTCCATTTCCCCAGGGAGCATTTGTAGAATCTCATTGTCAATGCCTTCAAAGATATCCATTTCCCTAGGGATATACTTTCTTGCAATTACCTCTATCTCCGCATTTACCTTAAACTTTCGCTCATTGATTTTTTTACAGCTTATAGAAACTATCTCCCCTTTTAAAACTATGTTGGATTCCCCTTCAGTTTTAACTGTGAAGTCTTCCCGGAATGGGATTCTTGAATCTACAGGTACTATTTCAGGTTCATCATTTCCACTTTCAGCCGCATAAAGCGCCTGTATTGTTAAATCCCCCATTAAACGCAGAGGATGGGTGCCATAGGTCCCAATAGTCACATTGCGCTCTGCTAGTCGGCAATTCCCCAAAATATTCAACATTTCAGCCATGTCTGGTTTGACATCTGTTATTAAAATATCCTCTTCAACTTTAACAATAAATGATTCTTTTCCTCCAAAATCCCTATACTTTACCTTCCTAAATTTTTGATTTGTTGGAGTTGGTAATGTCTGTGACTTATCAGCTAACTCAACGGCCTTTGCTGCCCTAACTGGCCTTGATAGCTCCCTTACGGGTTCTACCACTTTTTCCTCAATTGGCCCTAAGACCTCTGCCACTTCATCTTCAGCCTTTTCATCAACATCCTGGGAAACCTCAGCTATTGCTTCTTCTTCTGCTTTTTCTTCTGCCACTAGCTTTTCCTCAATGGGCCCTAAGACCTCCGCTACTTCTTCTACTGCTTTTTCCCCCATGGGCTGCGAGACCTCTGCCACCTGTTCTTCTTCCGCTTTTTCCTTAATGGGCTGCGAGACCTCTGCCACCTCATCTTCTGCCGCTTTTTCCTCAATAGGCTGCAAAACCTCTGCCTCCGCCTCTGCCTCTGCCACCTGTTCTTCTTCCGCTAGCTTGTCATGCCGCGAGACCTTTGCTACTTCCTTTTCCTCAATAGAATTCGAAATCACAGCAGTTTCCTTTTCCACAATGGTTTCTTTAGAAGGTTCCTTTAGTATCCTTTCACTAAATTTTGCAGGCTTCGACTTTTCGCCTGTTTTTTCAGTCTGATCAGCCCCAAGGCTTTTTGCAATGGGTTCAGACACTTTCTCCACCGGCTCAACTTCTTCCGATGGGTCAGATGATTTTTTAAGATTTTCAAACAATCTATCATATACTGTTGGGTCAAATGACGACGCCGGCCATGCAGGTTGCAGTGCAAAGTCCG
>CAZMMB010000084.1:0-7008 GCA_964567325.1 uncultured Oscillospiraceae bacterium | reverse complement strand
ATCCCGTAGGGGAGTCGAACCCCTGATTCCGCCGTGAGAGGGCGACGTCTTGACCCCTTGACCAACGGGACTTGACGAACATTTATCATTATAGTAGATTTTTAGTAATTTGTCTATGGAAATTTAGGTTAAATTTTGTTACAATAGTAAAGATGGTCACTGTTCAACTTTGTTGCTTTCTTAGTAAGGCCAACATATACTCTGGACTATTTTATGACTTGGTTTAATTCAACAAACATTTGAACACGAAACGTTTCTGAACCTTAGTGGATAGAACAGGTCATCCAAAATATTGCATGGGTAAATACCTGCAACCGCAAGCATCTACATTGACATTATAACATATCATAGAAATGGAGAGAAGTATGGTTAAATATATAAGCACAAGGGGCGGAGAAGAGATTCTAACTTCAGCACAGGCAATTATCAAAGGGATAGCCAATGATGGTGGTTTGTATGTGCCGGAGTCAATACCTGTTTTAAAGAAAAAACCAGGGGCTTTGTTGGGAATGAACTATAGGGAGATTGCCTTTCTGATCCTATCGGAATTTTTTACCGACTACACAGAGCAAGAACTGCGAAACTGTATTGATAATGCCTATGATTCAAAGTTCGAATCAAGAGAGATTGTCCCCCTGGTGAAGGCTGGGAATGCGTGGTTCTTGGAGCTTTATCACGGAAAGACCGCAGCCTTCAAAGACATGGCTCTCTCAATACTTCCTTATTTATTGACGACCGCCTTAAGGAAAGAGCGGGAAGATAAGAAAATAGCTATCCTAGTTGCCACATCGGGTGACACAGGCAAGGCGGCCTTGGAAGGGTTTGCTGATGTTCAGGGAACTGAGATAGTAGTGTTTTATCCCAAGGATGGTGTAAGCCAGGTCCAGGCCATGCAGATGATAACCCAGGAGGGTAAAAATACCCATGTGTTTAGCATTGAAGGGAACTTCGATGATGCTCAGACTGGCGTGAAGAGGATTTTCAACAACAAGGAATTGTCAAAGGATCTAGCTGAAAAAGGCTACAAGCTATCCTCGGCCAACTCTATAAATATAGGAAGGTTAGTGCCACAAATTGCTTATTATGTTTGGTCTTATGTTAAGTTAATTGAGCAGGGGGCAATCAGGGATGGGGAAAAGATAAATGTAGTTGTTCCTACCGGTAACTTCGGCAATATTTTAGCCTCTTATTATGCTAAAGAAATGGGCCTGCCTATAGATAGATTCATATGTGCATCCAACAAGAACAAGGTGTTGACTGATTTTATAAACACAGGAATTTATGATAGCAACAGGGATTTTCATGTAACCAGTTCCCCATCTATGGATATTCTTATTTCAAGCAATTTAGAGCGCTTATTATATATTTTGTCCAACAATGATGGCGAAAGAATTTCGGTCATAGTGAACGAATTAAATCGGGATAAGAAATACGAAATTGACGAGCCAATGCGAAGGGGTCTGAAAGACTTCTATGGTGGTTTTGCTAATGAAAAAGAAACTTATGAGACTATAGGCAATGTATACAGGAAAGAGGCTTATCTGATGGATACCCATACTGCCGTAGGGTATAAGGTTTACCAGGAATATAGGAATGTTACGGGGGATGTAAAGCCAACGGTTATCGCATCGACTGCCAGTCCATATAAATTTGCGGTAAGCGTAGCAAAAGCAATAGGATTGTCAGAAGAAGGCGATGGTTTTTCATCCTTGCACGCATTGAATCGCTCAACTAGGGTGAAGATACCTCTTGCCTTGGAGGGTCTTGAAAACAAACAAATACGGCACAATAAAATCCTCAAAATATCTGAGCTTGAAAAGGCTGTTAAATCAGTTCTGACATAATAAGCCTAAACTATTTGTCAAGTCAGTCAGATACCTGTTACAAAAGCAATTATTCCCAAAAATATATAGTTAAAAAACCTGTCGCTCTTTGTTAGTTTATGCTATAATCGATTGGCAGAATTATTAGTTGTTATTTGAAAGAAGGTAGGTATGAGCATTTTTAGTAAACATCTTCCGGCTATTCACGTGGACCATCATAAGAACACTTCTGAAAGTTCCACTGTGAAAATGCCTGCACCCGATAAGGTGTACATATCTATGGTACAACATATCGGCCCTCCATGCCAGCCGACTGTTGGAGTTGGTGATTTGGTTAAATCAGGCCAAAAAATAGGGGATAGTGAAGCCTATGTTAGCGCTCCTATTCATACCGGCGTATCGGGAAAGGTTCTGGCAATAGAAAAAACGGTTAGTTCTGTGGGAATACTGGACCCAACCATTATTATTTCCGTTGATAAAAAACAGGAAATATCTGATGATATAAGGCCTCCATTAATCAACAGTAAAGAGGATTTTCTAAAAGCGGTTCGAGAATCAGGCCTTGTAGGCTTGGGTGGCGCGGCCTTTCCTACCCATGTAAAATTCAATCCCAAAAACCTCAACGAGGTAGATACCTTAATTATTAATGGTGCAGAGTGCGAACCCTATATTACCTCTGACTATCGGGCCATGATGGAAGAAACGGATATGCTGATTGAAGGTATTAGGACAACTATGAAATACCTTGGAATTGATAGAACGATAATTGCCATAGAATCTAACAAGGAACCGGCAATCAAAAAGCTAAGTGGGCAATTAAAGGACGATCACGATATTGAGGTTTACACCCTGCGGTCAAATTATCCCCAAGGTGCGGAAAGGGTTGTAATTTATGAAACAACAGGCAGGGTTGTTCCGCCTGGCAAGCTTCCTGCGGATTCGGGTGTGCTAGTTGCCAATGTCAGCACCATGATAGAAATCCAAAAGTACATTGAAACAGGGATGCCCTTAGTTACAAGGCGCATTACCGTTGATGGGAATGCGATAAAATCTCCTAAAAACGTTGAAGTATTAATAGGGACACCAATAAACAAACTGATAGAGTTCAGTGGTGGATATAGGAGGGTACCTAAGAAAATTATCATGGGTGGACCCATGATGGGCAGATCTATATTTGACGATGGGATTGCCATAATTAAGAATAATAATGCGATTTTAGCCTTTGATGACGAATGGGCTGAATTTCCCAAGGAATCGGCCTGCATTAACTGTGGTAGGTGTGTTAAAGCATGTCCTATGATGCTAATGCCGACTAGCATTTTCAAGGCTTATGATCGACGGGATATAGACGAATTGAAGGAGCTTAATGTAACATTGTGCATGGAATGTGGATCTTGTTCCTATGTATGTCCGGCCAAGAAACAGTTAAGCTTTATGAATAGACTTGCTAAGCAATTAGTTTTGGAAGGGGGGAAATAAGGATGAGTCGCTACAGTCAAGGAACACTAGCAGTTTCCTCCTCGCCACACATAGTAGATAAGACGAACACTACGCGGATCATGCTGGATGTTATAATAGCATTAATGCCTGCATTTATTATGTCTGGGGTAATATTTGGCCCCAGGGCTATTCTTCTTACCATATTATGTGTAACATCCTGTATAGTGTTTGAATATGTTTTTGAATTGTTGACGAGAAAAGAAAATACTATTACGGATTTAAGTGCAGTAGTTACAGGTATTTTACTGGGTTTTAACTTACCTGCAAACCTACCTTACTGGATGGCTGTCGTCGGTTGTTTCGTTGCAATAGTAATAGTTAAAATGTTATTTGGTGGCATCGGACAGAACTTTGCCAATCCGGCGATAACCGCTAGGATAGTATTGCTAATATCCTTCGCTACGCCTATGACTACCTGGCCCTTGCCAAAACAAATTTTAGAGGCTGCGGATGCTGTCACAGGTCCCACTCCTTTAGCAATTCTTAATGGCGGTGGGGATCTTTCTAGCCTACCTACTAATATCAATATGTTTTTGGGCTTTATAGGCGGTTCCTTAGGTGAGACCAGCACCATAGCCTTGCTTTTAGGAGGCGTATATCTTATTGGTAGGAAAATCATTGAGCCTACGATTCCAGTAGTATTCATTGGGACAGTTGTTATTATTGCCCTCCTCGCTGGAGAAGATGCGATTTTTCATGTCTGTGCAGGTGGTGTGGTATTAGGAGCTTTTTTCATGGCTACCGACTACTCCACATCCCCGCTCACTACCAATGGGAAAATAATATTTGCCGTAGGATGCGGCCTTATGACAATGATAATTAGGCTTTTCGGAGCCCTTCCCGAAGGGGTATCCTTCGCGATTTTATTGATGAATATACTTACCCCTCATATTGATAGATTATCTAGGCGAAAAATCTATGGTGTCAAGGGCAGGAAAGGGGGCGAAAGATGATGGTAGCATCACAACGTAAAGAGATGGTTATACCGACATTAGTGCTTTTTTTAATCTGCTTGATAGTCACCGGTGCTCTGGCAGTTACATACCAGATAACTAAACCTATTATAGATGAGATTAACATTAAAAATGCAAATCTTGCAAGGGGAGAGGTTTTTCCTGATGCGCAGGGAAGCTTTACGGAAAAGATAATGGATAAATCTCCAGGGGTTTTGGAAATTTATGAGGCAGATAATCATACGGGTTATGTATTCACCATTATAGATAAAGGTTTTGGTGGGGAGATCACCCTAATGTCAGGTATAAACGAAAAAGGTGAAATAACCGGTGTCAAAGTAACTAACCATGGTGAAACACCAGGACTTGGTACCAAGGCTATGACTCCAGATTATCTTTCTCAGTATAAAGGGAAGGTGGCCATAACGCGTTCTAATGAGTCGGATAAGGATCAGATAGATGCTGTTACCGGAGCTACGGTTTCATCCAATGCCATCTTTCGTGCAGTAGAAGCGTCCTTATCGCAATTTGAAATGATTGGAGGTGGCATAGAATGAACAAACTAACACTTCTTCGCAACGGAATAATTAAAGAAAATCCCGTATTAGTATTGCTGTTAGGGACCTGCCCAACTTTAGCCGTAACTACAACGGCAATTAACGGGCTAGGTATGGGTGTGTCTACAATGATAGTTTTAATCTGCTCTAACCTAGCAATTTCACTATTAAAGAATATTATTCCGGATAAAGTCAGGATACCTTGCTACATAGTCGTAATTGCGGGTTTTGTTACGGTGGTCAGCTTGTTGCTGCAGGCCTTTGCCCCTGAAATTAATGAGTCTTTAGGCCTATTTATACCCTTAATAGTAGTTAATTGTATTATACTAGGCCGGGCTGAAATGTTTGCCAATAAAAATTCGGTCATTGATTCTGCTCTAGATGGACTGGGAATGGGGCTGGGCTTTACCTTTGCCCTATTCCTCATGGGAACTATCCGTGAATTGCTAGGTTCTGGCGGTTGGTTTGGTTTCAATTTAACTGCTGATTTTATCGATCCTATGGCAATATTTATGTTGGCCCCGGGAGCATTCTTTACCTTTGGTTGCTTGGTTGCTTTAATCAACCATATCTCCAGGGGGAGGGCAATCAAGAAAAAAGATTTCGCTTGCGAGGCTTGTCCTTCCTCCAGTGGCTGCCCTTCTGCAAAAAAAGGGGGGTGTGACCAATGAAAGAATTAGCAATTATATTAATGGGTGCCGTATTGACCAATAACTTTGTTTTGGTTAAGTTTCTAGGCATATGCCCCTTCTTAGGGGTTTCCCGTAAGTTAGACTCAGCCCTAGGCATGAGCTTGGCCGTGATTTTTGTAATGGTACTTGCAACGGCAGTTACATATCCTATTTATATGGGACTCTTGGCTGGCTATGGGATTGAATATTTGCAGACTATAGTTTTTATTTTGGTAATTGCAGCCCTAGTTCAGTTAGTGGAAATAGCAATGAAAAAGTATTTGCCGGCACTTCACAAAGGCTTAGGGGTTTATTTACCTTTGATAACTACAAATTGTGCAGTCTTAGGTGTGTGCATCTTAAATATTGATGAAGCTTACAGCTACGGTCAATCCATTATAAATTCATTTGGCGCTGGGGTAGGATTCCTCTTGGCTATGGTCATGTTTGCTGGTGTAAGGCGACGCATAGAAAACAATGATTTTCCTATTGCATTTAAAGGGGTCCCGTCGATTTTGGTAGCGGCATCCATTGTTTCACTATCTTTTATGGGTTTTGCCGGGATAATTGACGGCATATTTGGATTGTAGAGAGGGGGACTAAATTATGCAATTTGCAATACCTGTTGGAATAGTAGTAGGCATAGGTCTCCTATCTGGAGTTATACTCACGGTAGCAGCTAGATTTATGGCGGTAGAGGAAGACGAGACTGCAGCTTTAATTGCAGAAGTTTTGCCCGGTGCAAACTGTGGAGCTTGTGGATATGCAGGCTGTGCGGATTATGCTCAGGCCTTAGCGGCAGATCCCACTTTGCCTATAAATGCCTGCCCTCCCGGTGGGAATGCAGTAGCTTTGGCTCTTAGTGAGCTTTTAGGTGTGGAATTCGAAGGGGCTCAGGCTAAGGTGGCAATTATCAAATGTTCTGGCAGCAGGGAAAAGACTAGCTATGCCATGGATTATCAAGGCTATCAAAACTGTACTGCTAATAAGCTTTTTTATAGGGGTAGGGGGTCTTGTGCTACTGCCTGCTTAGGTTTTGGTGATTGTGTTAAAGTTTGTGATTATGGGGCAATAAAAATAGAAAATGGTATCGCTGTCGTCAATAGGGACAGATGCGTCGGTTGTGGACTATGTGCAAAGGTTTGTCCAAATAATCTAATAGAGATAGTTCCTGACAAAATGAGGGTGGTAGTTGGTTGTAGCTCTGTGGATAAAGGTAGCGTAACCAGAGATCTTTGCAGTATTGGATGTATAGCCTGTAAGCTATGCGAGAAATCATGTAAATTTGATGCCATTCATGTGATAAATAACCATGCAGTTATAGACTATACAAAATGTACCAACTGTACCCTGTGTGCTAGGGTTTGCCCTACCAATGTTATACATGTCCATCCGAGGAAAAAAGTTAATAAAAAATAAGGCCAACACAATAATGTTAGGAAATCGGTATCAACCAGGCGGATAGAAAACTGGGGAATTGACAGAATAATCGCCTTTTAAAAAT
>CAZMMB010000083.1:1333-7038 GCA_964567325.1 uncultured Oscillospiraceae bacterium | reverse complement strand
TACGGTGTTGCCACCACGGGATTTTGAGTCCCGCACGTCTGCCAATTCCATCACGTCGGCACAACAAAGCTATAATAGCACAAGAGAAAAGGGAAATCAAGAAAAAAACCTTTGCAAAACTATAAATTTTAGATATAATGCAAGATAGAATCAAAGAGGAGGATAAAACATGAATACAGTGTACCAATTACTACCGCTTGTTTTGCTAGTTTTTATTATGTATGTTCTTTTAATCAGGCCACAGAAGAGGAAAGAAAAGGCTATCAATGCAATGCGGAGTAGCATAAAAGCCGGCGATGATGTAATCACTATAGGTGGTATTTACGGAAAAGTAACCAGGGTTAGAGATGAATCCCTGACTATACAGGTAGGCGCCGACAGGACAAAAATGGAAGTTACAAGATGGGCTATATCCAAGTTAGTAGAAGAAGGTGAGGGCGATTCCAAGGCATCAAGGTCAAAATCCTATGCTGACAAAGATGATCAACCTGCTAAAAAGACACCTCGCAGAAGGCTTGAAAAGGTCCAAAAAACTGATGTGACCGATGAACCCGTGGAAGCAAATCCCTTGGAAACAGGTGCTGATGACACTCCTCTTGATCAATAGGTTAACTAATTAATTAGGATATAATTAAACCCCTGTATTATTATGCGGGGGTTTAACATATTAGCCCCCCAAAATTAATACATTAAAGGGGGGTGTTTTTATGAGCAAGGGTGGACAGTTTGCAAATAGTTATAGGGTGGGCAAAGCATTTTTAATATCCCTATTGATTCTATTCATACTTATTATAATAATAGGACTTATGCTGCGTTACACAGGGATGCCGGAAAAGTGGACTTTCCTCTATGTTATAGGGGCCTTATCGGTATCATGTTTTTCTATTGGACTATTGATAGGAAATATTGTCCAGAAGAGGGGGGTCTTAATTGGACTTATAGTTTCCGTTGTCTTTTTAGTTTTGACAATCGTAATAGCATCCCTTATAACGGGAATGCATCCGGAGGCAGGTTTACTTAAACTCAGATACCTGCCCTGTATCATTTCAGGTGGTATAGGGGGATTAGTAGGGGTCAACATTAAATAAAGGAAATAGCTTAAATCCCTTGTGAATAGCCAGGAAAAGTAGTAAAATAAAGGATAGAATTTTTGTAGGATCGAGGGAATATTATGAAAAAAGCTATTGCGGTGGTTTTAATTTTGTTAATTTTTGTTGGTTGGTTTGTGGCCTTAACAGACCTAGGACCCTCTTTAAAAGATAAAATGAAGTTGGGTTTAGATTTTAAAGGTGGCGTTTATGTGGTTATGGAGGCCCAGACTGATGCAACGGGTTTGGAATTAGCAAGGCTAATGGAGCAAACCCAAACTATTATCGAAGACAGGGTCAACCAGATGGGTCTTTCTGAACCTGTTGTAACTATAGAGGGTGAAAAGAAAATTAGAATTGAACTCCCTGGGGCGGAGGATTCTGATGAGGCCATCAAAACCATAGGAAAAACTGCACAGTTGCAGTTTGTTTTAGGTGATGGCACTCTAGTTGTAGACGGTAGCCAGGTAAAAGATGCAGGAGTAGGCCGGGATGATAAGGGCTTTAATGCCGTTTCATTAGAATTCAATACTGAAGGGGCTAAGGCCTTTGAAGAAGGTACAAGAAAAGCCTTCAGTGGACAAGTTTTAAACCCCCAAACCGGAGCTGTGGACAATATAATTTACATTGTACTAGATGATAAAATTATATCTAATCCCACGGTCGGGACGGTAATTAGCGGTGGCAAGGCTCAAATTACAGGGAATTTTAGTGACAAAGAAGTTACTGAACTAGCAATGTTAATCAGGGGTGGTGCACTTCCTGTGGGCTTGAAAGAGGTGCAGACTTCCCTAGTAGGACCTAGCCTGGGTTTAGATTCCCTGAATATGAGTTTGATGGCCGGTGTTATCGGCATTGGGCTCATACTCTTAATTATGTTGCTTCTATATAAGGTAATGGGGATTATAGCAAACATTGCCCTTTTGCTCTATATACTTATAGTGTTTTGGATACTTGCAGCCCTGTCAGCCGTGCTAAATTTACCTGGTATTGCAGGAATTATCCTTTCAGTAGGTATGGCTGTAGATTCCAATGTAATTATTTTCTCACGAATTAAAGAGGAGTATTTAGCAGGAAAATCCTTACGGGTATCCGTTGATTCGGGTTTCAGTCGTGCCCTGTCCACCATTATCGACTCCCAGCTTACAACCATGTTAGCTGGTATAATACTATATCAATTTGGAAGTGGCCCAGTAAAAGGATTTGCCTTGACCTTGATGATAGGGATAGTTGTAAGTGTTGTGACCGCCGTTCTAGTTACCCAATTCCTAGTTAAGACCGCCGTAGGTATCAAGCTTTTATCCAAGCCTAAACTGTTCGGCTTCAGCAAGAATAGACTTCAGTTTAACAAAGAATTTCACTTTATTAGACACCGTAAGATATTTTATCTTGTAGCTATAGGCCTGATTATTGTGGGGCTGGGGGCTGGATTTATACAGGGGTTTAACTGGGGAATTGATTTTACCGGTGGAACTATGTTCCAGTTTGACATGGGAGAAACTGTAGCTGTCGCCGATGTTGAAGAGCTCTTAAGCGATAATAATATCACGGGGACCATCGTCCATGCGGGCGAAGGAAATACACAGATTATAATAAAGACGACCCAATCATTAGACAACGAGGAACGAAACCACCTGCTAAAGGATATGAATGATACTTTTGCTTTAGAGGATAACAGCCTACTAGCTGTTGAACAGTTTAGCGCTTCTGTAGGGGACCTCCTTAAAAAGAATTCCTTCAAGGCCCTGTTGATTGCAACCTTAGGTATGCTTGTTTATATAATTATTAGGTTTGAATGGAAATTTGGAATTGCCGCTGTTGTGTCCTTAACACACGATGTCTTAATTATGATTGCATTTTATGGCCTCTTCCGCATTCCAATAAACAACCCATTTATAGCAGCAATACTTACTATAATAGGTTATTCGGTTAACGATACCATAGTAAATTTCGATAGGATTCGTGAAAATCTTAAAATTATGAAAAAGACCAAGATGGAGGAGTTGATCGATAGGAGCATAAACCAAACAATTGTAAGGTCCTTAATGACATCAGTCACTACAATTGTAGCCATCATCCCTTTGTTAATATTGGGTGGGGAAAGCATTAGAGAGTTTGTAACTCCGCTGATGGTGGGTATAATAGCAGGTACTATATCATCAATCACCTTATCAAACTCTATCTACTACGATATCGATAAGGCAGTAAACAGACCTAGATACAGAGGTAAATAGCAGGAAGGTTTATGGAAAATAAGGAACGCATGGAAGAATTTCTGCATAAACTCCTTGAAATAAATCCGCATTACGACAGGGAGCTGTTGGAAAAAGCGTATTTAAAGGCAGAGCAGATACATATGGGGCAAAAGCGAAAATCCAGTGAAGACTACGTTATTCACCCTATGGCTGTAGCCATTATTCTAGCCGATTTAGGCATGGATGAAAGCACTATAGTTGCCGGACTGCTCCATGATTCCGTGGAAGATACCCCCTATACCCTGGAGGAAATGACTAAGGATTTTAGCAAAGAAGTCGCTTTACTTGTAGATGGGGTAACAAAATTAGGTTCATTAGTATTTGAAAGTAAAGAAGAAAGGCAGGCAGAAAATCTTAGAAAAATGTTTCTAGCCATGTCTAAAGACATCAGGGTTTTGATTATTAAATTGTCTGATAGGCTTCACAATCTTAGAACCATAAACTATATGGATCAGAATCAAATAATTGAAAAATGCAAAGAAACCCTGGAAATATATGCCCCTTTGGCTAGCAGACTGGGTATTTTCGCCATGAAATTTGAATTGGAAGACATTGCCCTTAAGGAATTGGAACCTGAAACCTATTACGATTTAGTTAGGCAGGTCAATATGAAAAAGGAGGAAAGGGAAGACAATATAAGAAATGTTATAGAAAGTATTAAGGAAGGCTTGGAAGGCCTGGATATAAAATATGAGATAAAAGGGCGAAACAAGCACTTCTATAGCATTTACAAAAAAATGAAATACCAGGGCAGGCAGTTGGATGAAATATTTGACTTAACTGCTGTGAGGATAATAGTTGATACTGTGAAAGATTGCTATGCTGTTCTTGGTCTGGTCCACACCAGGTGGAAGCCTATACCTGGACGGTTTAAAGACTATGTGGCCATGCCTAAGCCTAACAGATACCAGTCCCTCCACACTACTGTAATAGGTGATGATGGCAATCCCTTTGAGATTCAAATACGAACCATAGAAATGCATAAGATTGCAGAATACGGTATAGCCGCCCATTGGAAGTATAAAGAAGGTATCAAAGAGGACAGGGAAGAGGTAAAATTGGCCTGGCTAAGGCAGACTTTGGAATGGCAACAGGATCTCAATGATTCTAAAGAGTTCATGGAAACTTTGAAGGTTGACTTGTTTTCTAATCAAGTGTTCGTTTTCACACCGAAGGGCGATGTTATTGAATTGCCTGCCGGTTCGACTCCCTTAGACTTCGCCTTTAAGATTCATACGGCAATAGGGGCAAAGTGCATTGGAGCCAAGGTAAATGGCAAGATGGTTCCCATAGATTACATCTTGAAAAACGGTGAAATTGTTGAAATTGTTACCTCTTCAAACAGCAAGGGTCCCAGCATCGACTGGTTGAGAATTGTAAAGACAAATGCAGCAAGAAATAAAATCCGCCAATATTTGAAGAAGGAAAATAAGACGGAAAATATTGAAAAAGGCAAGGATATGCTTGAGAAATATATCCGTAGAAAAGGATATGATACCCAACAGATTATACGGAACCAGTGGGTAAATAAAGCTGCAAAATCCTTAAATGTTGCCTCCACCGATGAGCTTTACACCTCCATAAGCTATGGTGGTGTCCTATTATCGAAAGTTGCAACTCAACTTCAGAAATACTACCAGCAGGAAAAACAGCAGGAGCTCAAGAGAAAAGAGAAAGAAGACGCTAGGCTTAGCGAAAAACCTAAGGTCAAGGAACCGCCCCAAAACAGCGTAACCGTAGCGGGTATGGACGACCTCTTTGTTAGGTTCGCTAAGTGCTGCAATCCCGTATTAGGAGATGAAATAATAGGTTTCATTACCAAGGGCCGAGGTTTATCGATCCACCGGTCAGACTGCATAAACATGCTTTCTCTTCCTGAACATGAGAGGCCCAGGTTGATCAAGGTCCAGTGGAATCGTAAGAATGTCAATGCATCCTATGACGTAAACATTCAGTTGCTGGCCCAGGACAGGAAGGGTTTATTTTCTGATATTTCCAGAATATGTGAAGATATGGATGTGCATATTACAGGGGTAAATGCTAAAAGCGGTGCGGATGGTATCGTCAACATAACCATGACCGTTTCACTAATAGATACAAGGCAATTAGAGATTATAATCAAGAAATTGAAGGCGGTTTCTGGTGTAACAGATGCTTATAGGGCAAATTTTTAAAGTAAAGGTAGGTTGGGATGAGGGCAGTTGTACAGAGGGTATTGAAATCTAAGGTCTTGGTCGATGATAATATTAGAGGACAAATTGATAAGGGTCTAATGGTCCTATTGGGGGTAGAAGATCAGGATACAAGCGAAGACGTAAGCTATATGGTGGAAAAAATAACCGGCCTGCGGATATTTGAGGAC
>CAZMMB010000083.1:0-1323 GCA_964567325.1 uncultured Oscillospiraceae bacterium | reverse complement strand
TGGGAAAATGAACCTTTCATTAATGGATGTAGGGGGACAAATGTTAGTGGTCTCACAATTTACTCTTTTAGGGGATTGTAGAAAAGGCAGGAGGCCTAGTTTCACCAAAGCAGCCAAACCCGAGATAGCAGAAAAACTTTATAAGGATTTCACTCACTTGTGTCGCAATAAAGGAATCAAGGTTGAAGAAGGTGTATTTAAAGCTGAAATGTTGGTTCATATTGAAAATGACGGACCGGTAACTTTGATTCTCGATAGCAGAAAATTATTTTAAAATATAAGGAGGAAGTTAATGCAGATTTACAACTATATGACAGGACCGCTTTCTGTAAACACATACCTGGTAGTGGATGAGAAAATTAATAAGGCTTTCATTGTGGACCCCGGTGGGAAGGACAAGGCTTTATTTAAGCTTGTCAGGGAAAACAATATTGAGATAGATTATATTATTTTAACCCATGGCCATGGAGACCATATTTGTGGCATCGATGATTATCGTCAGCAATGGCCCCATGCTAAAATAGTTGCCCATGAAAAGGAGGAACCGCTGCTGATGGACCCAAATAAGAATTTTTCATCGGTTACTTGTGGATTTCCAATTAGTGTAAGGGCTGATATTTTAGTGAAAGACGGGGATGAATTGATGTTAGGGGATTCTGCAATTAAGTTTTTATTTACACCAGGGCATACACCGGGAGGGATGTCCATCTATGTAGAAGGCAGCCTGTTTAGTGGGGATACGCTTTTTGCAGGATCTATTGGGAGGACAGATTTTCCCGGATCTTCCTTTAAAGAATTAAAAAGATCAATCGAAGATAAACTCTACACCCTGCCAAAGGAAACTAGGGTTTATCCCGGCCATATGGGCCCTACAAGCATAGGCAATGAAAAGGAGCATAATCCCTTTGTATAAGTTTTGTTTCAACCGGGTTAAACACGAATACGAGCTATCCGAGATGGTGAGAATGTTCCTGCCGAAACCGGACTTTATCATTTTAAACAGCCATGCATCAGGGGAGGAATTAAAGGAACAGGATGGGGATATAGTGATACGGATACCGGATTCTATAGTATCTAGGGATGATGGAAAGCGCTATATTTATGACAGGTTGAGGGAGCTTACGGGAAAAACACTGGATTGGGGTACCCTTACGGGAGTGCGACCAGTAAAATTTGTTGGGGACTTGCTGGCCAAAGGAAATGGCGAAGAGGAAACCAGGGAGTTATTAAAGGATTATTATTATCTAAATCCTAAAAAAGCAGACCTGCTTTTAGCAACCAGAAGGGTACAGCAAGCATATTTGGATGATAAAGACGATAAGT
>CAZMMB010000082.1:4721-7095 GCA_964567325.1 uncultured Oscillospiraceae bacterium | reverse complement strand
GGTAGGTCTGAACTATACCAGGCCGCTCCCTTTTTTGCCGGTCATATGTTCTATTTCTATACTGACCAATGCAACCGTATTCCAGAAATCTTTAATTTCCTGTAGGATTTCTTTTTCCAATCCGGGGGAGAACCTTGCCCCTATTTTTTCCAACCCCTCTTCACGCTGGCCATCCCCTGCAATTATTTTAGCCCGTCCAAATATAATTACACTACTGTAATCTGTATTGAAAGCGGCGGCATCAACATCATCCTTGTCAATTACACAAAAGCTTATCTTATCATCTCTTTTAATACTATCTATCCTATGGCCACTTACGGCACAATGAAATAAAATCCTACCATTGTCGTATACATAATTTAGTGGTACTGCATAAGGATATCCCCCATCGCCATTTACAGCTAAAACCCCCGTAGAACTGTTTTCTAAAATGGCCACCATTTCATCTTGTGTCAAAGCCTGCTTAGGCCTCCGCATTTCTCTAAACATAAATCCACCCCCCATTATTTAGCCACCATTTAACCTTCTAATTCCTTTGCCTGCCACTAGGACAATAGACCGTAGCTATATATTATCACGATTAACCCTTGGAACGAAGGGCCATGTACGAAAATTTTCTCATCCTGCCAACCATGGGCCTCGTATATAAACTTATGAACCTACTAGGGCGGGGGATACCCCGCCCTTTACTACTGACGCTTATCTGCGATCAGCCCTCTTATAAGGCTCTGGCCAATCTAGGTCTGCGCCCAAGGCCCTGGCTGCATGCAAGGCCCAATAGGGATTTCTCAATAGCTCCCTACCCAAGAAAACCTGATCTGCTTTCCCCTCTTCAAGGATTTTTTCAATCTTTACAGGATCAGATAAAAGGCCTCCAACCACAACAGGCAAGCCTGTAAGACTCTTAATTTTTTCTCCATGGATGACCTGATAACCGGGGAAAGCCTTGGGTACTACTGGGATAACCCCCCCAGTACTTACGTTAACTGAATCTATCCCCTTATCCTTAACTATATTTAACATAGCAGCCAGATCCTCGGCCAGATTCCCTCCCTCACCATAATCTTCAGCAGAAACTCTGACCTCTATGGGCTTTTCCTCAGGCCAGACATCATTCACTGAATCTAATACTTCCCCTAGGAAGCGGACCCTATTTTCATGGCTACCTCCATATTCATCCTGTCTTTTGTTGGTCAGGGGCGACAAGAACTCACTCAAAAGATATCCGTGGGCTGCATGGATTTGAATCAAATCAAAGCCCGCCTTATCAGCCCTAATGGCAGCATTCTTAAATTCGTTAACTGTGTCAGCTATATCCTGTTTTGTCATTTCCCTGGGCACCCTTGAATCATCATCGTAGGGTATTGCTGAGGGTGCTTCTATCTCCACACCTTCAGCTTCACACTTTCTGCCCCCATGATTTATTTGTATCCCAATTTTTCCACCATTTTTATGCACCGCTCCTACAATGGAGGTCAGTCCTGGAATATGGGCATCATCCCAAATTCCAAGATCCCTGGATGTGAGCCGGCCTTCCGGTGAAACACCTGTCGCCTCCACAATTATCAAACCCACTCCTCCCACAGCCCTTGTAGCATAATGTACTCTATGCCAATCGGTTACCATGCCCGTATCCGCCGCAACATACATGCACATGGGAGGCATTGTTATTCTGTTTTTTAGTTCCAGGCCTTTAATTTTGTAATTAGTAAATAATTTAGCCATAGGTCTTTCTCCTTTGTTTAATCCTTATTATTGTTATGATTGCTAAATTATTCTTACCCAATATTTCCTCTTTCATAGGTACAAATTTTACTCTTCATTTATAATTTTTAGCTTCTAACTTTCATAACCAAGGCCAAATGAATTAGTTTTTATGTTATTATGGTACTAGCAATTTAAGCACATGGAGAGATTATGAAGTTTGATACTATAATTTTTGATTTAGATGGAACCATTTTATATACCCTGGAAGATTTAACAGACAGCGTTAATATGGTGTTGGATAGTGAGGGTTACCCCCTGCGAAAAATGGAAGAAGTCAGGAATTCCATTGGGGAAGGCTACCGGCGGCTAATTGAAAAATCGCTTCCCCCAGCCTCTTCTGCATCGGAAATAGACCGATGCACCAAGTTTTTCCGTAAAATTTACTATGAAAATATGGCCAACAAAACGAAACCCTATGAAGGGATACTGCCACTTATGCAGAAACTGAAAAAGCTGGACATTAAAATCGGAGTTGTCTCCAATAAAATGGATGAGGCCACTAAGGAGGCATGCAGCCACTATTTCAAAGGGTACATAGATGTGGCCATTGGTGATAATCCACTGAGAAAAAGGAAGCCTGCTCCGGATAATGTGTATGAAGTCCTTG
>CAZMMB010000082.1:0-4711 GCA_964567325.1 uncultured Oscillospiraceae bacterium | reverse complement strand
AAACAGCAAAAAATGCAGGACTGGTATGCGTGGGTGTCAGCTGGGGCTACCGTACAAAAGATGTGCTGGTATCCGAGGGCGCTGACTTTATTTTAGATAAGCCGGATGAACTGCTGACTATTTTACATACTGAATTTCCATAAAATATTATCTTTGTTCTTCAATTTGGACTTATTTTATAATGTTATCAAGTCTTTCCTAATATGCTGGTTTGATTAATTCTATTATCCCTGCATTTATGACTAAACCAGTCCAAAATATTTTTCAAAGAACTTTAGAAGCTTTTCAATAATATTTTGTTTTTTTGTAGCTCTGTTCCCATCGCCGAACCTCGATACCGGTGGCATTAACCTATCTATTGATGTACCCGTGGTTTTCATAACACCGTCCCTGAAAGCATTATCTACAAACCGCCGCGTTTCCTCAGGTTTTAGTTTTTCTTTTTCTATTAGGCTAACTATGTCAGCCTCTTTGTTCATGTTTAAAAATTCTTTCCATTCCTCATCAACTTCAGTAGATATATTGACTTGTTCAATGAAGTTCTCAATGAGCTCTTTTTTACTTCTAAGCTCAATGCTAGACTTTATAGCCTTGTCTATAGTAGTTAGAATTGTCTTATCCTTACAGTTTGAATCCTTGTATTTAGCAACTAGCATAAGAATATAATCAATGTTTACCTCTATCTGTCGAATCAGCTCTATTTCAAATATGATATCGTCATTGATGCTTTCTTTGTCCCCATCATCCTTTGGCCTTAAATCTTGATAAAGGTCAATATAAATGCTTTGATAATCCTGCAGATCCCTTTCTTCTAAAAGCGTGTCTTCCTGGAATTCATCGAAGGAAGTTAAAATATTTCGCAATCTCAGGATTTTACCGAAGAGCTTTATGAATGCTTTTTGATTTTCTTCGCCGATTATTGCTTGGCCTAAGGGGTATTCACCCTTTAATTCATCAATTAAGTCTATGTAGCCGGGCCTGTTAACACCATTTTCGTCATAACCTTTGTAATATTCATCATAAGTTTTTAAAAGAACAATACCACCTGCCTCCTTGTCACCGAACAAGGCAATGGCATCATCCGTTTCTTTTTTCAAATCCCTGAAGCAAACGATGTTGCCAAAGGTTTTCACCCTATTAAGTATCCTATTCGTTCTTGAAAATGCCTGGATTAAACCATGCTGCCTTAAGTTCTTGTCTACCCATAGGGTATTTAAAGTGGTGGCATCAAAGCCGGTTAAAAACATGTTTACGACTATTAAAATATCTATTTCCCTGTTTTTTACTCTCAGTGACAGGTCTTTATAGTAATTTTGAAACCTGTCGGATGATGTGTCAAAATTAGTGCTGAACATCCTGTTGTAATCACCGATAGCGGAGTCCAGGAAATCTCTGGAGCTTTGATCCAGCTTTTCCATATTTAATTCTTCATCCGCTAAAATTCCTCCTATTTCCTCTTCATTGGGACTGAAGCTGAAGATAGTGGCAACCTTCAAGTTTTTCTTTTTTTCGTTGTTTTGCTTTTGAAATTCCTTGTAGTACTTAATGGCCACGGGTATAGATGCCACAGCAAAGATGGAGTTAAAGCCTGCTACACGCCTCGTTTCCCTTTTCTCTTCCTTTTCTTTGCTTCCTTTGATTTCCTCTTCCCATTTTGCAGTAAAAGAATAAAAGCTTTGGCCTTTTGTTTTTTGATCAAAATGTTCTAGGATATATGACACGATGTTGCTGATTCTCTCCGGTGCAGACAGGGCCTTTTCCTTATCTATGGCATATACTTTTTCATCTTTTATAAAATCTGGTTCCTTGACAGTATTAATGAAATCTATTCTAAAAGGCAACACATTGCCATCGTTAATTGCATCGACTATAGTGTAGGTATGGAGCTTGTCCCCAAAAACTTGTTCCGTTGTGCGAAGCACAGGATTACCTCCACTGGGGGCATTGGATGGAAATATAGGCGTACCGGTAAATCCAAAGAGGTGATAATTCCTAAAGCTTTTTATTATGGCTTTATGCATTTCGCCGAATTGTGACCGATGGCATTCATCGAATATTAAGGCCACATGCTTTCTATATATGTCATGCTTTTTATTCTTTCTTATAAAAACATCCAGCTTTTGGATAGTGGTTACAATTATTTTATATTCATGGTAACTGCCAGAGGCATTTCTGTCTTCCAATTGCCTTTGGAGCACCCTTGTGGAGCTGTTGCCATTTGCCGCCCCTTTTTCAAAACGGTCATATTCTTTCATAGTTTGATAGTCTAAATCTTTTCTATCTACTACAAAAATAACCTTATCGACGGATGGCATCTTGCTTGCCAAGATAGCCGCTTTAAAGCTGGTTAAGGTTTTGCCGCTGCCTGTAGTGTGCCAAATATATCCGCCCCCATCTATCGTTCCTGTCTTCTTATAGTTGGTTGCAATAGCAATACGGCTTAGAATCCTTTCAGTTGCAGCTATTTGATAAGGTCTCATTACAAGGAGCAATTCCTCGCTGGTAAAAACACAGTACTTAGTAAGTATATTGAGTATTGTATGCTTTGCAAAGAAGGTCTTTGTAAAGTCTATTAAATCGGGAATAATTTTGTTGCTACTATCGGCCCAATAGCTGGTGAACTCAAAGCTGTTGCTGGTTTTTTTGCTCCTTCGCCTGCCGCTTGCACTCTGTTCTTTAATATGGGTTTCCCTTGTAGTATTGCTATAATACTTAGTGTGCGTGCCATTGGAAATCACAAATAGCTGTACATATTCAAACAAGCCATGGCTTGCCCAGAAGCTCTCCCTCTGGTAACGGTTAATCTGATTGAAGGCTTCCCTAATGGCTATGCCTCGTCTTTTAAGTTCAATATGTATAAGGGGCAGGCCGTTTACCAGGATGGTCACGTCGTAGCGGGTGCTGCGAACGCCTCCTTCTTCCTCATATTGATTGATTACCTGCAGCCTATTATTATGAATATTTTTCTTGTCAATTAAATAAATATTCTTTGAACCGCTCTTATCCAGCTTCAAAACCTGAACGTGGTCCTCTTGAATTTTCCGCGTTTTTTCTACTATCCCTTCATTGGCATTTGAGATAGATTCATGGAAGAACCTTTTCCATTCCCCTTCCGTGAAGGTGAAGTCATTGAGTTTTTCCAATTGATTTCTGAGGTTATCAATAAACGAAGCCTCATTTAGTATCCTCGCATACTCATAGCCTTGGGATTCCAGAAGGCTAATGAACTCCTTTTCAAGAGCATCTTCACTTTGATACTTCTTGGATTCTGATCCGTATTCCGGGTTATATTCAGCCACAACTGTTACATCATCTGTGCTGGCAACGATGTTGTAATTGGTCAAGATAAGCCTCCTTATCTATTGAAATTTTATAAATTCATATGAAAAATTTAGTTTGTTAAATCAATCAGCTGACTTTTCAATCCTTCTAGATCATCCTCAATTATTTCCCAAACCAATTTAAGGTTGATACCTTCATAGTCATGAACAATTCGGTTCCTAAGACCCCTCATCTTAAACCAAGGCATTTCAGCAAAGCTCTCTAAGAAATTTTCATCTAATTTATTAACGAGCTCACCTATCTGACTTAGATTGAAAATACATGCTTCTGCCATCATAGTATTGTTTTTGAAATCCACATAATTAAGATTTGAAGTGTATTTCAAAACAGTATCAATATATGAAATCATCTTTTTAATGATTATCTGATTTCTCATATATAACCACCCCTTTGCTCTGTATTTCATTTATCATTAAGGAATCAGGCTCAATATGTGACTTATCAATTAAATCCACATCAACACCTAAGGCCTCAACTAAAATGTCTAGAAGTCCTACAAAATCAAGCCCTTTTAGTCTCCCCTCGCTGTCAATATATATATCTATATCGCTATTTTTCGTAGCCTTTCCCTGTGCATATGAACCGAATAAAATTGCTTTATTAATTGGATATCTTGCTAATAGAGGCCTAATATTTTCAATTATTTTTTCTATTTTTTCATCCTTAGCATTCATACTTTTAACCTCCCTTCTCCGAGAAAGATAGTAGCTTGTCCCGATAATATTCGTACTGCCTCTTTCTGGCTTCTATTTCAGCAGGAAGGCCTATGCTTATATCATTAACAAGAGCATCTAATTTGTCAAGGATAGAGACGATGCGGTCTTGTTCGGCCAGGGGAGGGATGGGGATTTTGACTTTTCCTAGTTTTCTTGGGGCAACTTCTATAACCTTGATACCCTGTGCCAATTTTCGCTTTTGTGCAAAGAACATAGATGTTTGTAAATAATACCCTATAAATTTAGGGTTTTGTGTATGCCTATAAATTGCTGTATGCCCACCAGTAACTATATCATTTTCTCCTAACCATACTAGCGGTTTACAAACATCTTCGAGATTTTCGCTTGTTACTGCTATAATCAAATCACCAGATCTGACCTTTTTTAATTTCTCCGCTAATGATGGCTCAACAAAAGATATAGTATCCTTTGTAACAGTTCCGTAATAAGTATATATTTGTCCATAATGCACACATGGATATCCCTGACTTACAAAATCGGATTTTTTTAATCCATTCCCTCTTTCAATTGTACCAACTTCCTCCAATGCCTTCCACTCTACCTCATTTCCAAAGGTCAACAGCTGATCTCTATAATATTCATATTGTTTCTTTCTGTAGATTTTTTCCACCTTCAACTTCTCGTTAAGTTCT
>CAZMMB010000081.1:0-7112 GCA_964567325.1 uncultured Oscillospiraceae bacterium | reverse complement strand
AAATGGAGGTAGTGGTTGCCGGAAGTTAGTAGGGGAAAATGGCAGGGTTAAAGGGGTTGTTTTGGGGGATGGGTCTGTAATCGAGGCTGATATGGTAATTTTTTCAGCTGGCATCAAGGCTAATGTGAACATAGCTAAGGAATCAGGGATTAAAACGGATCGGCATATTATCGTCAATGAAAAAATGGAAACGAGTGCAACAAGCATCTATGCATGCGGAGACTGCGCTATCTACGATGGAAGAAGCTATGGCCTTTGGAATCAGGCTACAGAAATGGGCAAGGTGGCGGGTGCTAATGCGGCTGGGGACAATCTAACATATGAGACGATTATTCCTTCAACATTTTTCAATGGGATGGGCACTATGCTTTATTCTGTTGGTGACCCGGGAAAGAATCCTGACAAAGATTATAAAGTCTACCAGGTATATGATGAAGGCAAGGACTTTTATGAAAAGCTTTACTTTGTAGATGATAAGTTTGTTGGTGGGATTCTAATAGGGGATGTTAAGAAATCATCACGCCTTTTAAAGGCATTCAAAAATCAAGAAACCATGGCGGAATTAATTTCATATTTTCAAGGAGCTTAATTATGTTTATAGACTATTTTCAACCGGAAAACAAAAGGTATGGCCAAGTTCAGACAATTTGCGTGGCAGTAGCACAGGATAAAGAGGCCATAAAGACAGTTGCAATTTCAGCGGAAAGGGGTATAGCAGAAGGAATTCTAATTGGTGATAAAGGAGAGATAGAAAACATACTGAAAGAGGAGGGAATCAGCTATCCTTTTACAATTGAACACGAACCCGATGTCGAGGCAGCATGTAGCAGGGCCGTCGATATGGTAAGGTCAAAACGAGGCGACATGCTTATGAAAGGAAGTGTTAACAGCATTACCTTTCTCAAGGCGGTGCTCCAGGGCGAGAAAAACAATGGAAGTGATGGATTCCTTAGCCACTTGTCAGTTTTCCAGATACCGAACTTTGACCGTTTACTCTTCCTTTCGGATGCAGGGATTAACATTTCCCCTTCTCTTGGAGCTAAGAAGAAAATCATTGATAACGGACTTGGGGCTTTGCATAAGTTGGACATCGAATGTCCCAAAATTGCTGTTTTAACGGCCAATGAAAAAGTCGATTTAAAGATACCGGCATCTATTGATGCGGAAGCGTTGGCACTCTTGTGGGAAGATGGCCTTTTCCCAAATTGCGTCATAGAGGGACCTATTGCTATGGATGTGGCGCTCAGCAAGGATGCGGCCAAACACAAAGGCATTGAAAGCAAGATTTCAGGTGAGGTGGATTTCTTAATAATGCCTGACATTCAGGCAGGCAATATGGTTGGAAAAACCTTGACTTATTGTGCAAATGCCAAAATGGCAGGGGTAGTTTTAGGAGCAAGCTATCCTATAATAATGACTTCGAGGGCCGAACATGTTGAGGGCAAGCTGAATTCAATTGCTCTAGCGGCAATTATCGCCGAAAGGGGGTAACAATGAAATATAAGATATTATCAATAAACCCAGGATCCACAACGACTAAAGTAGCAATGTATGAAAATGAAAAGGAATTATTTTGTTCTAATATCGAGCATAATGCTGATGAGTTCAAAGGTTACGGAGTAATAACCAGCCAGCTAGATTTTAGAAGAAAAACTGTGATGGATGAAATATCCAGGTGGAAAATAGATGTACATACACTTTCGGCAGTGGTGGCTAGAGGCGGTATGTTTCCCCCTCTTTTAGCAGGGGGTTATATTGTAGATGAAAATATGAAAGCTATGGTATACAGTGACAAGGTCAGGGATCATGCATCCAACTTAGGGGCTCTTATCGCTGCCTCGATTGCCGAACCTATAGGCATTCCTGCCTACATTTACGATGCTGTTTCTTCAGATGAATTTTGCCAATTGGCCAAGATTACTGGAATGCCCGAATTTACCCGTAGAAATTTTTCTCATGTTTTGAATTCTAAGGCGATGGGCAGGAAATTCGCCATATCCAAGGGGGGACAATACGCTGATTATAATTTGCTTATAGCACATTTAGGTGGGGGGATATCTATAAGCGCCCATCAAAGGGGGAGGCTGATAGATTCTATCAGCGATGATGGCGGACCCTTTTCCCCGGAACGTTCCGGCAGTATGCCGTTAGATTTTATTGTAGACCTTTGTTTTTCAGGTAAATATACCAGGGAGGAGGTCAGAAGGAAGATTAGAGGGGATGGTGGATTAAAGGCACATCTTGGAACAGCCAATTGCCGTGAAGTAGAGGATATGATTGCTAATGGAAATGATTATGCCAAGTTAGTCTATGATGCCATGGCTTACCAGATAGCAAAAGGTATAGGTAACATCTGCACAGTTTTTGATAGTCCTATCGACGCAATTATATTGACCGGTGGAATCGCATATTCAAATATGATTGTTCAAATGGTTACGGAAAAGGTGGAATTTATCGCACCGGTAGTTGTTTATCCGGGAGAAAATGAAATGGAATCCCTTTCTTTAGGGGCATTAAGGATTCTTCGTCATGAGGAGGAAGCCTTAAGATATTCTGAATGATGCCTGCTTCATACCCTTTGCCAGCCACTGTATTGGCGCTGAAAGAAAAAACCACAGCAAGGTGTATGGAAGGCAGATCTGACCCCAAAGATGTAGAGGATAGTGGGAATAATCCCATACTTTCCAGCCCAAGACTAAATTGAAGAAGCAGCCGAAAACCAACTCAACACCCGTTATAATTATCGCACCAAGCAAGCAGTTTTGCCATAGGGAGCGATGATTGTTTTTTGTATAAATATGATACAGGAGTGTATAGCAAAGTCCTCCCGCAAAAAACATAGTCCAGTGGGTAAATCCCCTGAACAATATTTCTAAGCAACTGTAAATTACAGCGCCAAATATATAGACAAAAGAATATTCAAGAAACACTCTCATATTATTTGTATGCCTCCCTATTGTTTTATATTTATTTCCTAAAATGCTAATTAGGGCTGTTGAATGTTCTAAAATGGCTTACAGCCCGAACCATAGCCAGTTTAAAATTTCATAAAAATAATGAAAAACATAGCAGCAGTGATTGGACAAATTTTGTTTTAAATAATTATCGTGTGGCCATAATTAGCATAGGAATAGTATTTGCAAGAAATAAAAAATGATTCATTATTTTCATGCATTGACATATGTATAATTTGGTTATACAATAACCAATATTAGATAGCGTCATATCGTTTATGACGTGTTGATTAGGAGGCAATTATGTCAAACTTAAATTCAATAGTTGTTTTTGGGGATTCCATCATGAAAGGTGTTATTTATGATAACTATAGAAAAAAATATATTTATTCTGAAGATAGCTTTGTAAAGAAATTTGCTAAACAAACAGGAATTTTAGTGGATAATTATGCCAAATTCGGTTGCACTCTCTTAAAAGGCCAAAAGATTATAGAAAAATATTTCCCAAGTTTAACTAATTATAAATATATAGCATTGGAATTTGGGGGAAACGATTGCGATTATTTTTGGCCGGCAATTTCAGAAAATCCGTGCTTGGAGCACCTTCCCAACACGCCTTTAGAAATCTTTGAAAATATTTATGGTCAAATTATTGATAAGCTGAGGGAGAAAAATTGTCGCCCAATAATTTTCACCTTACCGCCCTTAGATGCCAAAAAGTATTTTTCGTGGATTACCAAGGGGCTAAACAAGGGCAACATTTTAAGATGGCTGGGTGATGTGGACTTTATTTTCAGATGGCAGGAAACTTACAGTACAGTCGTGAAGGACTTGGCTTTATCGAAAGCCGTACCCTTGATAGATATAAGAAAAGCATTTACTGATAAGGGGAATTACAGTAATTTGTTGTGCAATGACGGAATACATCCTAATGAAGCGGGACATTCCTTAATCCTGGATGCTGTATACGAGCAAATTCCTTTTTCACTTCTGCAGGATAACAATTCTAAATAATCGGTAAAAATGGTTTGATTTGCTAGGTTGCAACAGGAATTAGTGGTTAGTCAAAGTTTAGACAGGGTGGGATAAAGAACTTTATTTTTCCCCTATGATGGCTATTAGGTTTTCGCAGACTAGCTTAGCACTATAGCTTTCTATGGCAAACCTGAAGGCAAGATCTACTATATCTTCTTCTGCAAGGCTGGATTCAAGTTTTCTTGCTGATTCTAGCAGACACTGATCCAAACTTTCTACAAAACTTGCGTAGGATTCCTCAACGCTTTTTTTCTTATTATCTTCATTTAAAAGCAAATTTATATCTTTAACAGTAAGAACCTGTTTTAGCAAGCATATTTTTGTTAAAAGGGCCAGATGATTTCGATTGTACTTTTTACCTTGGGCTTTAGGTAATAATTTATCTTTAACATAATTGCTTATCATAGCCGGGGTCAGCTGGCCATCCTCATCTAGTCCGATAAGCTGTCTTTTCAGGTATGCCACTACCTGGTCTTTGTATAGATTAATGTCTGGGAAATCATCCCATTCAACAGGCCGTACATTCTCTAGTTTGTTTTTCAGTTCATTTATGTCCTTCATAATTTAATCCCCCATTATTTTATTATAACATTCTATTAAAAGTCCTTGCAAGCATTCAAAATGAATTATTCTTTTATCGTTTGTTGTATTGATAAAAGGGATTCACTTTTCCATATTGGATATATCACAATGTCATTATTTTCAAGGCAAGCTTTCAAGGCGGGCTTATGTTCAGTTATAAGAGCCCTTGCTGCGATTTGGCTAAACTATTTGATTGAGACAACTTGAGATTTTATAGTTACCTACATAAAAAAACTGAATCTATAAGTTCATGCTTCGTTCATGCAAAAAGTTGTTGAAATTCTTATGTCAATGGGGTATCATAGGATTTGTGGTTAAGTTTGCGGGTGTAGTTCAATGGCAGAACGTGGCCTTCCCAAGGCTAAGGTGAGGGTTCGATTCCCTTCACCCGCTCCAACAGGACATATTTCCCATAATTATAACTGCACATTTAATAGGTGCAGTTAGTTTTTTTTATGAATCTTACAAGTGTATCTTATTTGTTTCCATGTGTTGGAGGAATTCTCCATGAGTGAAGTTTAATTACAATTTTATTTTACTATGCTGGCTAGAAGACCCAAGTAGTCAGCGAGTTCCTTTTGTCCGCTATATCGGAATACAGCCACATTTTTCCCCTTGCCCAAGGCGACCATTTGCGAGATTCCGCTATCTTCATGTGCTAAAATCACAAAATCCGTGCCTGGGAAATCTATTTCTTCATAGGTCCAAAACAGATTAACAGCTCGATAGGTATCAAGCTGGGATTTTGCCACGGATTGGCCCAAGGCGGGAATCATGATTGAAAAACGAGTCATAAGCAAGCTGGGAGAGTAACGATACTTGCCATTTTCAGTGTTAGGTGAAAAGGCATTAGCCTGCGTGCCCGGTTGAGCACTATGAAGATACTGAGATACTTCATACCATTGGGGCGACAGCAAGGAGAACTGCCGATTCGCCTGGTTTTCATCTTCTGAATATCGGTAGCTTTCACCAAACAATTCCTCATGAGTAAAAAGGTCTTCATCCTCCATGGCGGATAAAGATATATAGGGCAAATCAAATTCGGATATGGGTAGATTTTTCCCCAGGGTAAAGTTTGTGAGTAAGGAGAGGGCTAGAATAGGAATTAGAGCAAGTCGTGCAAAGCTTCTCAAAACAGGGTTTTTCCCTGGCCCGGGCGATGGGGGAGGTGGAAAACCATTTTTTAGAGCCCGATGGGCGCTCAACAAGGTACGATAATTTCGGAAGGCAAAGGGAATTTCAAAAGATGCACCAATGAGTAAAATAAGAAATAAAGGGTTTGTGAAATGAAGTAGTAGCAAAGGTAGTCTAGCCCACCGGTTGGGCTGCAGGTCAAACTCATGGGCCGGCCAAAATAGCATAGCCATAAACAACAAGCAAACGATTGTCAGGACAATGAAAGG
Organism: uncultured Oscillospiraceae bacterium; assembly: GCA_964567325.1. Taxonomy (GTDB): domain Bacteria; phylum Bacillota; class Clostridia; order Peptostreptococcales; family Anaerovoracaceae; genus UBA1426. Next base: position 1,138 of record CAZMMB010000081.1, on the reverse strand, counting down.
CTCGCATCTAAGCCTTTTGACCTGTCTTGCTAATCTGTCCAGCGACTGTCCACGGGTTGTAAAGTCCGAATGTAATTCCTGGGCGTTTGGATCTGTAGTGTAAAATAGAAAGAAGGTTCGAGCAATGGGGAAGGCATATTCCCATCCAGCATTGCGATACAAATCCAACTGTTCTGGATCCGGTTCGTTCCCTATGTTTCCCCAAGGCTCTAGCCGATACCGTGTGCCGGGGACACCGTTTCTGGTAAAAGCTGTATAGGTGCCGACACGGGTGGGAGATAGACCATAGTTGGCCTGTTCCTCCAGCCACTGTTCAAGGCCGTCAATATCGTAAAGTGATATTGGAAGTATCTTGTAAACGGTTTTCATGACGCATTTCCTTTCATACTCTACACTTCTTTTAAATGTACTACCGGTTAATTTTAGCCTATAATAGCGCTTCTTTACCATCACGCAAACATTTGCGCAGTCGCTCCAGCTCATCCATATAAATTTCCTTACCTTTATATGTCAGCCTGTACGTTCTCTTTCGGCCGTCTACAGCGACCTCTTCTATAAACCCATCTTCTTGGAACTTTGCCAATATTGTATAAAGGGTGCCCGGTCCAAGCCTCACCCGGTTGTTAGTGTGTCTGTCAACATATTCAGCAATATCAATACCACACATATCCTGTTTCAAAAAGGCCATCAATACATACAACATGGGCTCCGTCAAAGGTCCTCTTGCCTTATTTCTCATAGATTTTCTCCTTCTTAAACGGCAGAAAAATACCGATACTTGATATCGATAAGCGATATTATATAGTGCTTGTTAAAAAAAATCAATCATATGTGGCTATTTTAATTTTTTGATTTTCCATCTTAACTTTGCAATAAGGTAGTAGGATTTTATTTAGAATTGGACTAAAACTCAAATAAAATAATACGATGATGCCAGTATTTTTTGTGCATGGGTACATATTGTTTGAGCCTTTGATAATGGTCAAATATGGGTGTGCAGTGTACATGATTTTGAAATGGTGGTCAAATATGCGCGTCTAGTGTTCTTTATTTTGGATTTTTGGTCAAATATGTGCGTGTAGTGGAGGCCACTGAAAAACACGCTTTTAAAATCGGAAATTAGACTTAGTATTTTGAA
>CAZMMB010000080.1:4618-7180 GCA_964567325.1 uncultured Oscillospiraceae bacterium | reverse complement strand
TTGAAAACAAAGGGTTAAAGGTCTTATTTACATTTTATGGTGTCAAAAACGAGATCTAAGCCAAGCTAGTTTTGTACATTATTTACGCTTATGTGTGAATTGGACCTGTTTTTTTCACCCACAAGCGTAAATTTTTGCACAAAAAACTGAAAGTTAACGGCAAACCTACCCCGTTTATCTTTTTACAAAGGTAATTATAATAGCACCTACCAAGGAAATGATTGCCATAATCAAAATTCCCGATGTTAAACTGAATTGATCCATCATAAAGCCCAAGGCACTCCCTGCAAACGATGCCCCAATATAGGACCATCCGTTTATGACCCCTACACCTGTCCCACCAAGCCTTACCCCTAAAATATCGCCAGGCAAATTGAAAATAGGTGCCTGCACTCCCTGAATACAACCCCCGGAAATGAAAAGTAGGATTGTTAGAATAATGGTCCCGCCTTTAATATAAATAATAGTTGGACCTGTAAAATATACAATTATAAGAGAAACTCCGCTTAAGGCAAAGCCCAGGGTAATTGTCTGCCAACGACTGCCTCTGAATACGATATCGGAAACATAACCCATAAAAATTGAAAAAAAGGCCCCTCCCCAATGCATTGAAGAAGCAATGGAGGCAGCAATAATAAGTGATAAGCCATATCCTCCTATTGCGGTGGATTCTGTTAGGATTTTTATAACCCAATTTACCAAACCCCACCGAACAAACTGGCTGCATATGGCTGTGACACAGATTAGATTGATGGTTGGATTTGTTAACACCTTTAAGTAATCCTTAAGGCAAACAGGATTAGAATTATGACTTAAACTATCAGTAGTCCATTCTACAGCTAGGCCTGCGTCCTGGGGATTACTTTTAACTACAAAGAAAAACATTATTGTCCATGCAAATAAAAGGCCAGGCGAAATGAAAAAAACAGATCTCCACCCAAAATAGTAAATCGAAAAACCGGCAATTGGATATATAATTATTCCACCTAAAAAAGCAAAGGCATCAAAGAATCCCATAAACAGGCCCCATCGTTTTTGGGGTATCCAGCGAAATAGTATGCTACACCCTGGAGACCAGCCCATTGCTAGTGAAACTGCATTTATTCCCCAAAATAAAGAAAATAAGGACATGTTTGATGAAAGTGCAAAACTAATATTGGCCATTATTGAGCCTATTGCGCCAAAGAGCATTAGCATTTTGGGATTGTAGCGGTCTCCGAGGAAGCCCGCAACAAATTGACCTAATCCGAAGCCCAGTGTAAAAATAGTAAAAAGAACACCGAATTCGGTATTTGTAAAACTAAGCTCTTCCTGTATATATTTAGTTGCCGGACCTAGATTATAATTCGAAGCAAAATAAAATGTATAGAGGGTCACCATGGTGAAAAACACTTTGAGCTGTGTTGGGTGATAGCCTTCCAATCTGATAATATTATCGTGTTTTGTTTTCATCGCCAATCTCCAGTATAAAATTTCAATTAACTTTGGCCAAGGGCATAGATTTTCCAAACTTCGTAAAATATAGCATAAGGCTAACTTCTTCATGATTTTCCCTATTTTACGCCTGGATGCCCTTATTCCCACCCTTTCCAATTGCTTCTTAATCTTTCTTGTTCCATAATTATTTCTACTTTCCCTGAATATCCTAATAACTGCATTCTCAAGTTTTACTTCTTTTTCAGAGATCTTATTTTCCTTTTGCCTATTCTTAATATGATAATATATAAGACTCCTTGGGACCTTAAGAAGTTTACACATGGCGCTAATACTGTGATTATCCCTATTAGAGATAATTAGGTCTACTTTTTGCCTAGTATTAGTGCTGCTTGCTTTAAAATATCATTTTCCATCTTGTGTACTTTTATTTTTCTGAGTGCAATTGCTCTTTTTATTCTGTTCGGTTATCATCAATATTCAGTGATTCTGAATTATTCAATCTATCTGTCCATGTTTTGATTGTAGATTTTGCTATGATCTACTAGTGATTTTCCGCCATTAAATAGAGCCATTATTTGTTTTTTAAATGCCTCCTCATAACGTTTTCTTAGTGCCCTCTTAATTCATCCCTTGACATATGATTTAATTATATCATTGTTCGGAACCAAACTGTCCTATTTAGTGTATCCCATCCAAAAATGGTCTTTATCCTTTTATCCCGCTTAATCAAACAGGCAGAGAGATATTAGTTTCAAAGATGTATTCATCAAACATATCTTCTGATGATGGAGGACTGTATGCTTATCAAAGGGATAGTCATCATTGCAATGTGGTAGATTCTCAGGGTCGAGGTATTGGCTCAATTGAAAAGAAAGCATACGATTGGTGAATTTGGTTTTGTAAATGGGCTTGTATATATTATAAATGGTGAAAGACAATCAGATGATAACTATTCTGTGTACTATTATCATCCAGAGGAACTTTGTTATTTAATATTTAAAACCGTTTTCCATAGCCCCAATACTGTATTATCTTCACGATTACCTTTCGCAAGATCATTACTAATCATCGGATAAGCATCTTCCTGTATGGGTTTGTCAATAATATCATTGATAGATTCGGTTA
>CAZMMB010000080.1:0-4608 GCA_964567325.1 uncultured Oscillospiraceae bacterium | reverse complement strand
ATGACCCTGAGGGTAGGACGACCTAGAAAACAAGTGCATGCGTGCATGCATAGGCTATTAGCAAATGGCAAACGAAGGCAATTTAACGCACAAAGGCAAAGAAATCACATGTCAGTTAAACATGTTGATAAGTTGAAGTTTTGCCACAACATCGTCTTCAAACCAAAACAGAAGCGCAGCGCCCCAACCTTCGTCGTTGTTGCAGTACCAAAGATAATCTCCCTCATAGCCCCAATACTGCGAATCATAAATAGTCGGATACGCAGAAAGCACTTCTGCCCGCGTCATACCGATCCTTAGACCACGATGTGTTGCCACATCGATGCGTGTTGTTTCGATGCTGCCTGTCTTGACAACATCTTCCTGTTCATTGTAATAGCAGATGGCGGTAAAATCTTTGTAGCTGAGGCGCAGCCAGTAATCTCCTTCATAGTAGGCGTCATGCCCTTCTAAAATATCTCGTTCGAACTCTTCGTTAAAAAAGTCAGAGGTGGAACCGGGGCCAACAAGTTGGGGATATCCATCAAGATTGAGTGAAACTTCGATATCCATCAAATTGTAGGCGACCTCCTGGATCACATCCTTTACTTCCTTGCCTTGTCGGACATAGCCAAAACCGAGAACCCCGTACCAGCTGTCATCGTAACCGCTGCGTTGAAGTACAACATAATAGGGTTGGTCGGCATTCCAGGAGTAGCTTCCTTCATCATTGTCATCTTTCATGAAAAAATAATAACGACTATACCTTATTTCGTAGGCGACACCTATGGTCTCATATAGGGGTGCTTCGCCGGCATAAATTATGCTGTCGATACGGACATCTCCCTCCTGCGGTTCATCAGGTTGGTCGGTCACAGTGTAGACAGTACCGCTTGAGGCATACTCATCTCGCAAATAGGAAAGTATAAGATCGGCTACCGGTTGGGGGACCTGTTCTTCGAAGAATGGATCATCCGGTGTTTCCGGCGTAACAGTGGGTTGTTCACAGCCCGCAAACAATATCCATGTAATGAGGCTCAACGCCAGCAAGAACAAAGGCCGGTATTTGCGCTTACATTGCATTTTACTTACCTCCTAGCATAATTAGTCTTGAGGGTAAAATAATCTATATCTGTAATTACTATACCATAAAGGTAAGAGGAATAATACATATATGGATTTCCCAGGTAGTTCCGAAAGAACTACTGACTATGTTGAATTTTGTACAGTTGGGGTGCGGATATTTTCTTGGACTGACTAGACAACAAAGCCATCTGGGGGAGGGGCTTCCTACTATACACACAGCTATGTTTATGATATCATTTAATTCAGGATGGCTGATGAAATTGTGTCGGAAGGAGAAACGGACAGTGCACAAACTATTACCACTTATTATACTTTCACTACCGACGATATTCATTTTGATTGCTATTATAAGATATGCAAAAAGAAAAAATCAAGTAGCTTATAGATCAGGACAATTAAGCAAAAGCAGAGGAAATCGTATTATTGCCGGGGTATGTGGTGGAATAGCTGAGCATTTTGGCTGGAGTGCAACTATCGTAAGGTTGTTCTTTTTGTTTTCCGGAATTGGTCTTTTCACATACATCGTTTTGGCGATAGTTATACCAGATTCTGATAGCCCGTTGATTTAAAGGAAAGCTGCATTATTCAAGTTACGGATTTGATATATTATGGGACTCTAATGAAAGGAAAATATCTATGGGCGAACTGTCGAAACTGACAAACATTGGTAACAAGCTGGAAGCACAGCTTATGGATGCAGGTATTACTACCGAAGCAGAGTTGCGAAGGGTTGGCAGCCGCGAGGCATGGTTAAGAATTTTAGCAAGTGATTCATCAGCCTGTTTGATGCGTTTGTCTGCATTGGAGGGAGCAATTCAGGGTATTCGTTGGCATAACTTAGATGAGGAAACAAAGATATCTTTAAAAAAATTTTACAATGACAACAAAGCAAAATCCAGGTAGTATTTCACGATGGAGGCTGTTGAAAATGAAGAAATTATTAATAGTTGTAGATATGCAGAATGATTTTATTACAGGATCGCTGGGCTCAGCACAGGCAGGACAAATAGTGCCAACGGTAAAAGCAAGGGTAGAGGAGTACAGAAAAATTGGTGGTGACATCATATTTACCCGGGATACTCATTCAGACAATTATCTTGATACGCAAGAGGGGAAATATTTGCCTGTAGTTCATTGTATAAAAGGTACTGAAGGGCATTTAATAACAAGTGAATTGGATGCGGAAGGCTGTGATGTATTTGATAAACCAAATTTCGGTTCCATAGAGCTTGCCGAGCATGTTGCCGCCGGAAATTACGGTGTTGTTGAACTGTGCGGACTGTGCACGGATATATGTGTAGTTTCTAATGCACTGATACTTAAAGCAAGGTTGCCGGAGACAAGGATAATTGTAGATGCCGCTTGTTGTGCCGGAATAACGGAGGAAAGCCACAATGCCGCACTGTTAACCATGAAGATGTGTCAGGTGGATGTAATAGATGCGGATAAATAAAGCATTGAGCCTTGTCAATTTATTTAAATAGAATATAGGATGTTTTCTAGGGTTCCGCATGTTTATCATTGGTCTGGTCCAAGAGAAAACTCACAGTTGTACTGTGTCACGGAAGGATAAAAGCCTGGGAGATAATTGTTAATAATAATTTCTCCAAGGTTTTTTGAGTTTAGTTTAAAGCCGGTAAAGGAGGCGGTTCCCAAGTGAATAAAAACTGGATTAAATTATTCGTTGCAGCCATTTTAGAGGTAGGTTGGGTGATTGGATTAGCTCACGCATATGATTTTTTCACCTGGTCGGCTACAGCCATTTTAATTTTATTGAGTAATTATCTAATGATAACAGTAGCACAAAAACTTCCTACTGGGACTGTATATGCTGTTTTTGTAGGATTGGGCGCAGGAGGGACTGTATTCGCGGAGATTTTATTCTTTGGGGAGCCATTCAAATTGGCGAAGATTTTCCTTATTGCGGTACTTTTGCTTGGAGTTGTCGGGCTAAAATCGATAACGGATACAGAGAGCGGCAAAGCAGCAGAAAGGGGCTGCCCTTAATGGCTTGGCTTATTTTAATGATGGCAGGTTTGTTTGAAACCTTTGCAGTTGCAATGATTAATCAATTATCTGTAAAACGAAATTGGCAAACGGTTCTTCTAATAATTCTGGGCCTTGGAGGAGGTCTTGCACTTTTGAGTTATTCGCTGCAAACTATTCCCATGGGTACGGGTTATGCAATTTGGACAGGGATTAGCGTTATTGGCAGTTCTTTAGTTGGAATGTTTTACTTTGGTGAGTCAAAAAGCTGGAAGAGAGTATTATTTATAACCTTAATATTGTGCTCTGCGATTGGATTAAAGTTGATTTCATAAAGTGTGCTGATATTGGCATTCATATATAAATCTACCTTGAAAAAGCCGTTTGCATTTATCTGTGCTAGAATAAAGATAAGTATTTACAGTAATGCAACCTTTAATAAAAAAAGTTGTTATATAGTGTGAAAGGGGTGGGTTTTTATGAATGACGGGCTGATTATTGATTTGTATTTTGAACGAAACGAGACCGCCTTTTTTGCATATCTTGCCAAAATTATTAGGAATTTATCATTTAATATGTATAAAAAAAATCGCACGCAAAAGCGCAATGCTGTGATTGTTGAATTGTCGTCGGAGATGGAGCAGTGCATTCCCGCTCCCGATGACCTTAAATGCAAGTTAAGCCAAGAAGAATTTTCAAACATGATGAATGGTTTTTTATATGGCTTAAAAGAAATTCATTGCATAATATTTTTGTTGCGATATTGGTATTGTGAGTCTATTTCGAATATAGCAAAACGGTTGCGTATAAGTGAAGGTACAGTAAAGTCAATCTTGTCCAGAACGCGCAGCAAGTTAAAACAATATCTTGACCGGGAGGGATACGATTTATGAGGGGCCACGAATTTTTAAAAAGACTTACAAAGATTGATGATGAACTAATTGAAAAAACCCTGGCGTTTAAGAAAAATACTTCATATACTAAATGGATTTCGATAGCAGCCGGTGTTCTAATTGTTGTAAGTGTGGGAATATTAAGTGTCCAAAAGCCCGAAAAGCCTATTGAATCTGGCGATAGTCTTAATTTGCCGATACTTAACATATCGGAAGATTTTAGTGGCGGAATGGGTTTTGAAGGCTATTTGGCGTACAGCGTTGATGAGCTTACAAGCGCTAATCCATGGAGCAAAGATCAAAACATAACCCGGCTGCCTGTAATAAAAAATCACCTAATTTATGACGATCAATACCAAGTAGAGAATGTGGACATAAAGGAAATGGAGGCGTTGCTTGTTGCAACAGCTGAAAATTTAGGGATGGATACCAAAAACCTGCCTATAGAAGATGACTCGCTGACAGATGAGCAAAGAAAACAAATAGCGGAGAAATTGCAGGTGGATATAGATAAAATACCTCAAGAATATCTTTCTGTAGGGAGGGTATTCATGGAAGATGAGGTATATAAGGTTGAGGTAGACTCTACATTTACGGCTAAGTTTGAACTTAAATATCCAATTAACTTACCGGACGGATATATATTTACTTACACATCAAGTTA
>CAZMMB010000079.1:0-7207 GCA_964567325.1 uncultured Oscillospiraceae bacterium | reverse complement strand
TTCCATCTCATCTATTACAGCCAATGCAGCTGCACAAGCAAGGGCATTTCCACAAAATGTTCCACCTATAGTACCTGGTGTGACACCATCCATAATCTCGGTCCTTGCAACTACCGCCCCAATAGGCATACCTCCTGCAATAGATTTAGCCAGTGTAACAATATCTGGGGCCGCCCCTGCATTCTTCCAATATTCAGTTGCAAACATTCTTCCAGTTCTGGCGAATCCCGTCTGAACTTCGTCTGCAATAAGCAATATTCCTTTCTCATCACAAATTTTTCTCACTGCCTTTACCCATTCAATGGGAGCGGGTACGAATCCACCTTCACCCTGCACTGGCTCAACGACTATGGCGGCCACATATTCAGCAGGCGAAGCGTCGGTAAATACATTCTCTATCTTCTTGACGTAATAATCTATGGCTTCTTCTTGGGTCAAACCGCCTGGTGCCCTATACAAATATGGAAACTCTGCCCTATAAACCCCGTCTGGAAAAGGCCCCATGCCTATTGCATAGGCCTTTTTTGCTGTCATAGTCATAGTTAAGGCCGTCCTTCCGTGGAAAGCTCCGGAAAAAACAATAATATTGGGTCTGCCTGTGTAGCTCTTCGCTATTTTCACCGCATTTTCATCTGCTTCCGCACCGCAGTTAACAAGCATAGTCTTCTTGCTATCCCCTTTTACGGGCACGATGGAGTTGAGCTTTTCAGCCAGCTTTATGTAACCTTCATGGGTTGTGATGTTCATCATGGAATGAAAATACTTCTCACTTTGGGCCTTAACTGCTTCAATGGCTTTTTCATTACTGTAACCAATGTTCATTACCCCTACACCGCCTACCCAGTCAAGTATCACATTTCCATCCACATCCTGGAATACAGCACCTTGGCCTCTTTCGATAACGCAAGGGTAAATGCTTTTGATTGCATTAGGCATGACCCTGGCTCTTCTCTCTAAGAGAGCTTTTGCCTTTGGGCCCGGTAGAGGTGTAACAATTTTCGGCAATGCATTTCTTAACATCTGCTTTCCTCCTTATTTCTTAATATGTAATATTTGCAATTATTTTGTTACTTTTTCCTTATGCAATATCCATGCCTGTATCAGTTAATTTCTAATTCTGCCAGTTTACGGTAAAGAGTCGCCCTGGATAAACCAAGCTCTTTTGCCACTTTTTCCTTTCCCCCGTTGCCATTGTGTTTTTTTAATTTTGTTAAGATTATCTCCCTTTCTACATTTTTCATCTGTTCTGCCAAGGTCATGTCATCATCAATTGTTATCGAACTGGAATCCTTCCTCAATAACCTTGCAGGCACCGCATCCATTCCGATTTGATCTCCATAGGCCATATTGACCCCATACTCTACTGCATTTTCCAATTCTCTCACGTTCCCGGGCCAATCATAATTTCTAAACAGGTCTTCCACGGATGGGGAAAAGCCAGTAATTCTTTTGCTCATGAAGTTGTTATATTTAGATAAAAAGTAATACATAAGAGTCTTAATATCGCTTTTTCTTTCCCTTAAGGGAGGGACATTTATAGGTATTACAGATAACCTGTAATATAGATCTTCCCGGAAACATCCCTCTTTAATTAGTTTCTCCAAATCCCTGTTGGTGGCAGCAATTATTCGTATATCTACGATTATGGTTTTATTCCCCCCTACCCTTTCGAACCGCATATTCTGAAGGACATGAAGGATTTTTACCTGAAGATGGAGGGGCATGTCTCCAATTTCATCTAGAAAAACCGTACCCCCGTTGGCCATTTCGAACTTGCCTACCTTTCCCTTGTCATTAGCCCCTGTAAAAGCCCCCTTTTCATAACCAAAAAGTTCGCTCTCTAGAAGGTTTTCCGGTATAGCCCCGCAATTGACCGTGATAAAGGGCCCCTTAGACCTAGAACTAGCATAATGTATAGATTTAGCAAACATCTCTTTACCCGTGCCACTCTCTCCTGTGATAAGAACCGTAGAGTTGCCCCTAGCTGTAAGCAAGGATTGGTTTATAGCCTTTCTTATTGGTTCACTATCCCCTATTATATCGTTGAAGGTGTATTTATAGGCCCTGTTATTGATGTTGTATACTAATTTTTGCGCTTCCACTATATCGCGAAATGAAATAACTGCTCCGATAATCAGGCCGTTCTTCATCATAGGTTTAACTGTAACGATAAAATGCACCTTTATCCTATCGTTGGCATAAACCTCTTCATTCTCAGTATAGCCTATGCCCGATCTTAAAACCTCCAAAGCAGGTGTCCCCAGCATAAATTTGCTGATATGGCTACCAACTATGTCCGATTTTGTAGTGTTAAAGAGAGATTCAGCTATGCTGTTGCAACGCAAAATATAACCCTTGTTATCTATGGCAAAAATACCTTCGTGGGTTGTTTCGAGAACAGTTGTTACCTCATTGACTAAGGATTCACTATCATCCAGAATCTGTTTTTGTGCAGCCTTAGCCGCCAGCAAATCTGCCATTTTTTCAGCAAAACCTACCATTCTCCTTTGCCTGTCTAACAAAATCAATTTCTGTGTCTCATTTATCGCAACCATACCAATAACCCCAAGGATATGGCCATTTAACTTGATAGGGGTACAGATTTCGGCAAGCTCCCTGTCCCCACCTTCGGGGACCACGCTATCATAGTATTTGTAGTTTATCGCATCCTCAATATATTCTGTAACCCCACTGCGCATAACCCTTGCGTAAAGGAAGTCACCATCTACTTTGCCCCCCTCTTCCTTTTGCCCTATTCGGTGTTGATATATGGCAGTGCCCCCTATGATAGTAAGCTCGTTATCGACTATTTCCACCTCTACACCAACCGCTATTGCAATGGCCTCCGCTACCTGCTGCACGCTAGGAGCAATATCTCCTAATAGCCCCACTTTCCTTAATATAATTTGTGAAAAAATTATTATAGATAAAATATACCATATTTTTCGGCCATTGCATAGACTTATGTCCCATAAGTGATACACTGTTATCATTTTTAATACACCGGTCAATTGTCAATAGGGTTCTCTAGTGTAACCGCAGAACCCAGGTTTAATATTCCCTTTTCTATTTCAAATATGAGATTATTAATTTCAGTAACTTGATCAGGGGACAAGCCACTCACTGCCAGATGGGTATTATATAATATAGTTTCCAGCTCATCGTGAATGCTATACATTTTCTTTTTTAGTTTCCACATGGATTCGGGGCTAGCTATCCTCGTGGCTACATCTTCCCTGGTCACCCTACCCTCAATGGACAAGGTGTATTCCGACACCTCCTGTACATCGGTGCAGTTGTAGCCATAGCTATCCTTAATGGAAACAGCCAGTTCTTTTTTCGCATCCTTTTCCCCGTGAACCAGGAATATTTCAAAAGGCCGTCTTTGCAAGCCTCCTACCCATTCCATCAGCCCCTCTTTATCCGCATGGCCAGAGAAACCCTGCAAATTGTGTATTTCGGCTTCCACAAGAATTCTTTCACCGAAAATGGATACTATCTTATCACCGTCCATCAAAGACCTACCTAAGGTTCCCTCACTTTGATAGCCTACAAAAACTACGCTTGACTTTGGATTCCACAAATTGTGCTTTAAATGATGTTTTATCCTACCGGCCTCACACATACCGCTAGCTGATATTATTACCTTGGGATTGGTATCAAAATTAAGGGCTCTGGATTCATCGCTTGACCTTGTGAACCTGAGATTTTTAAAGTCCAAAGGATTGTTACCTCTTAATATGTAGGACTTTGTTTCTTCATCAAACACCTGGGCATTTTGTCTGAAAACCTCCGTTGCATTTGTCGCCATAGGACTATCTACATAGACCATAATCTTATCCAGCTCTTTTCTATGTTCTGTATGCTCTTCATAAAAGCGGTTGAAGAGATATATTAGCTCCTGGGTTCTTCCAACGGCAAAGGATGGGATTATGACATTGCCACCCCTCCTTACAGTGTTTAAAACAATGTTAATAAGGTTGTCCATACTAGCAGATTTTTCCTCGTGTAATCTATTTCCATAGGTGGACTCCATGATGATGAAATCCGCTTTTTTAATAATTGTCGGATCTCTTAAAATTGGCCTATTCCTCATTCCCAGGTCCCCGGTAAAGACTAGTTTAGTTGATTTCCCATTTTCTTTTATGAACAATTCAATAATTGCTGAGCCTAAAATATGACCAGCGTCGTTGAATACTAAATTTACATCTTCACTGAGGGTGACCAATTGATCATAGAGAACCGGCTCTACATGCCTAAGTGCTATTTCTGCATCCTTTACGGTATAAAGGGGCTCTACTAATGGCCTGCCCGCCCTTTCATTCTTTCGATTTTTCCATTCTGCCTCCTTCTCCTGAATATAGCCGCTGTCCCTCAACATAACCTCTAAAAGGTCTGCCGTAGCATCCGTGCAAAAAATCTTACCTTGAAATCCTTGCTTTACCAGAAGGGGCAACCTACCGCTATGATCAATGTGGGCATGGCTCAAAACTACAAAATCTACCTCAGAGGGATTGAAAGCAAATGGCTCTAAATTTAATTCCTCTAAATCATCATTCCCTTGAAATAAACCGCAATCTAAAAGTATTCTACTTTTATCTGTTGTAATTAAATGGCATGACCCTGTAACTGTATCTGCTGCACCGAGAAAACTAACCTTCATTATTGCACCCCCAAATGTGTTCATCATTGCTTCAATTTGTCTTATAATTTCTGAATCTTCCTTAATTATAGCACTAATTTAGTTAAATTTATACAAAACAAAAAAGGAGAGCCCTGATTTTGAGCATCTCCTTTTTGTAATTTAATTAATTTTTAGGCATATTCATGTTTTATTTTAATATCAACAGGAGTCCTGCCTTCCTTCCATTTGATTTCTCCGGGTGTAATGCAATCCTTCACAGGACAGACATTCAGGCACAGGTGACAACCAACACATTCGTCTTCAAGAATTTTTGGTCTTCTCTTCTTGTCATCCCATTCAATGGCCTGATGAGCTCCGTCATAGCAGGATACATAGCATCTGCCACACCCAACACATGCTTTTTCATCAACTTTAGGAATGATTTTGAAGTCCCTGTTCAAATCTTCTGCCGGGACCAGTTTGGGTAGGGCAATTCCTACAAAATCAGCAATATCATCCACACCTCTTTCGTCCATGAAGTGTGACATCCCATTAATCATATCCTTAACAATCTCATAGCCATACTGCATTATGGCTGTGGTTACCTGAACATTTCTAGCCCCCACCAGCATATAATCCAGACAGTCATTCCATGTTTCAATTCCACCAATTCCCGATAGGGGGACGCCGGCAAGTTCAGGACATGCTGCTAGGTTCGCAATAAAGCGCATTCCTATGGGTTTACATGCTGTACCAGAATAACCAGAGATGGATGAGACTCCGTTTACAACAGGCATACCCGTCATGTTCTCATAATCCATACTTGTAATTGACTTTACTGTATTTATAGCCGAAATCCCCTTGGCGCCACCTTTAATTGCAGCGATTGCCGCCGGCTCCATTATAGTGATGTTTGGTGTCATTTTGGCTATTACAGGCAATTTTGTAACACTGGATATGGCTTTTGAATACTTTTCAACCAGTTCAAGGTTAGTCCCTACATCAGAACCCATAGCATGGCTGGTCATTTGTGGGCAAGAGAAGTTACACTCTATCATATCAGCCCCTGCCTGCTCGGACATTTTTCCAAGCTCAGCCCACTCTTCCTCCGTACTGCCCATTACACTTGCAACAACAACCTTGTCCGGGTAGTCTCTCTTTAACTTATAAATAAACTCGAAGTTTTGTTCGGTAGGTTTATCGGAAATCTGCTCCATATTCTTGAAACCAATCCAAGGCATACCGGCCTTGTCGTTTTGATCAAATCTGGGTGAGCACTCATCTGCAACGAAAATACCTATAGTCTTGAAAAATACACCACCCCAACCGGTCTCAAAGGCTTTGGAAACCATATCGTAGTTACCGCCAACAGGCGAGGAGGAAAGGAAGAATGGATTTTCACACTTTACTCCCAAATATTCAATCGATAAATCTTTCTTAACCGCCATTATTTCACACCTTCTTTCTTTGCAAGGTAGGCAATGATGCTATCAGCTGCATCCTTTCCTTCTTTAACGGCCTCGACAACTGTATCTCCTCCGTTAACTATGTCTCCAGCTGCGAATACCTTGGCCAGATTCGTCTTTCCGGTGCTTCCTGCCCTGATAGTGCCTTTTTCTGTTACTTTCACTCCTGCAATCTTAGACATATCATCCGGCTTCTGACCGATGGCAAATATAACGGTATCGGCTTTACGTTTCAATTCAGATTCACCGTCACGGCCTTTAAATGACATGGCTTCGACCTTATCGCCACCTAGAACTTCAGCAGGAGCCATATTGGTTGTTATTCCAACACCTAATTTAAGGGCATACTTGAATTCCATCATGTTTGCAGGAGCCTCTTCAATTGTTCTCCTATATACTATGTATACATTTTGGGCCCCAAGCAATTTAGCTGTTACAGCACAGTCAACAGCTACATCGCCACCGCCTATTACGATGACTGTTTCCCCTGGATTAAATTTACCTTTTTCTGTTCTTGCTTTTTTAAGGAAGTCAATAGCTGTCCAAACACCCTTCTTGTCAATTCCGGGAATATCCGGCAAATGAGTCTTCCAAAGCCCGGCTCCTACAAATATGGCATCATATCCTAGTTCGTTAAGATCCACATCTTCTCCGACTCTTGTATTAAATTCGAATTTTACTCCTAGATCTTTAACAGTTTTAATGTCATGGTCTACTACATCTTGAGGAAGCCTGCTGGGTACTATTCCATATGTAAGGACTCCGCCGGCCTTTTCGTGCTGCTCGTAAATTGTTACCTGGTATCCTTCTTGAGCAAGTTTTGCTGCACAGGCCAAGGATGCTGGACCAGCCCCTACGCAAGCAACCTTAAAAGGTTTCTTTTTCTTAGCTGCCTGAAGGGTCTTCATTTTAAATGCTCTTTCCTGCTCAATCGCGAACCTTTGAAGTCTACCGATCTGGATAGGTTTGTCTATTCCGCATCTGCTGCATTCTTCTTCGCACAGGCGGTCATAAGGACAGACCATCGCACAGGATCCCCCAAGAACATTGTTCTTTCTAATAGTTTCGGCTGCACCTTTAATATTATTGAAACGAATAGACCGGATAAAGCTTCCCG
>CAZMMB010000078.1:0-7236 GCA_964567325.1 uncultured Oscillospiraceae bacterium | reverse complement strand
GCTCTTGACTATCTATCAAGCCAACCTTTTTATTGAAGGAGGAGATTTTAAAATCTCACAAATATTCAATGAGTTTTCCATTAAATTATGGTAGAGTATTCTTGTCCTTCCATAAGGCTGGAGGCCTAAAAAATGAACAAGAATACTCATCTAACTTTTGATGAACCATATTAATTCGTATCCCAGAAAGAAGTGGAACGGGCAGTCCCCAATAGATCTTTTTATTAAGATCTACGGCCAAGAGATTACCAAGCTTCTTGGCCTAGTGAGGATACCACCCGAATCCATAAATTTAACGCCGAATTTACTTAAGTAGTCGGTAGCTTTGATGAAGGCAGGACACTATATCCATTCATAAAAAAAGGGATAAAACGGGGTGCAGTTAGAACTTCAAAAAATGAAGGGAAAAACAGCCCGGTAGTTAGTATGCCTTCAATAAGGTAATTCTATAGGTTATTCCATAAAAAATCAACCAGTTTGTTACATTTACAATTGCAAAATTGAAATATGGTGCAGTTACAATTGCATAAAATATTACGTTTAATCCAAATGTGCATTCAGGTCTTCAAATGAACAAAAAGGTGCAGTTAGTTTTGCAACTAACCCCCGTATGCCCCCGGCGGGGGTTAATGGAAAAATCCACGAATTTGAGCAAAATTTACGGTAGTGTGTGGATTTAAGGTTTAAAACAGGGTAGTTCTGTACATTATTTACGGTTGTGTGTGAATTAGGCCTGTTTTTTCCACACACAACCGTAAATTTTGCTCAAAAAACTGAAAATTACTTGTCAGGCTGGATGATAGTCAACTATTTGGAGGAATCTATAAGTCCTCCCGGTCGCCCGCAGGAATATCATTTTCAAGATTATCCCTTGCAAGATCGTTGTCAATAACCGGATAAGCATCTTCAGGTATAGGCTTATCGACAGTGTCATCGATGGATTTGTCCCTAGCCATTTATTCACCCCCTAAGAGCTATGATGGTCAGGAAGATCAGCATATATACGGTTGGCACATTTTTCTTCTCAGGTATTTTATAAAACCCCTTCAATACTTTTGGAAAGCCCACTAAGATGTGCAGGATTTATATAGGGCCTGGACAGACAAAGGTGGCTTTTTATATTGCCATCAACTATACTATTCGCTGGGAGGAATTGCATGAAAAAATCAATAACTATAATACTCACATTTTTCATATTAGTTTTTGTAAGTGTCGGTTGTGGGCCGATACCAACTGTTGGCATAAAGGATTCTTGGGAGGCGGTGAGCCAGGATCAAGATATAGACCAAGCAGAAGATACATATTCTGTGATCAGGGTAGTTGATGGTGATACAATCATTGTAAATATAGACGGGGTGGACGAACGAGTCCGCCTAATTGGGGTAGACACACCTGAATCAGTGCATCCCGATGCGGCCCGAAATGTGGAATACGGCGAAATAGCTTCCGATTTTACTAGGGAACATCTAGAGGGTGAAAATGTAAGCTTAGAATACGATGTACAGGAAAGGGATCGATACGGTCGAATCCTAGCTTATGTTTATTTAGAAGGGGAGATGTTCAATAAGATTTTGTTGGGAAAAGGGCATGCAAAGGTTGCAACATATCCGCCCAATGTAAAATATGTTGATGATTTCACGGCTATCCAAAAGCAGGCTCAAAAAGATATGAAGGGGGTTTGGGCGTATGATGCATTAAACAATAAAAAACAGGTTAGCAAATTGGCGAAATCCGACAGGGAAAAATCTGATGTAATATACGCTTATGTGGGTAATTCCAATACTATGAGGTTTCATAAAGCAACTTGCAGGCATGCCAAACAGATTGCAGCACATAATGTTGTTAACTTGGGGTCAAGGGAGGAGGCGATTAAGGAGGGATACATTCTATGTAAGGTATGCAATCCATAAAAACGAGAAAAAAGAAAGACTGATTTTATCACATTAAAGCTGGATGCGAATGGTATGGAAAAAAAGTTTTGAGCTGGTATAATACAATTAGGGAGTAAAAAGTTTATTTATAAATTTAGTTTAACGATATCTTACCTATACGCTTGAAAATAAAATAAATATTAGAAATTTCATTGTAGTAGGTGATTAATATGAAAGTTGGCATAGGATTTAGTGAAAACCCAGATAGCAGAAAGGCCGGGGCCCATGTTGCACAAATGGCGTTGAGGCAGACTGGAAAAAATCAACCTTGCGACTTAGCTCTTTTGTTCTCTACCTCTCGTCATAATTCTCAAATTCTACGTGAATCAGTAGCGGATATAATAGGTTATTCCTGCCCTATATACGGTGGAGGTGCCCCAGGAATTATTACTAACCAAAAATTTGGCTATGGAGGTTATCAAGTAGGATTAGCATGTATTTGGACAGATGATTGTGAATGCAATGTCATAGTTGAAAAGGGATTAGTTGAAAGTGAAGTAGCTACTGGTGCCCGCCTGGGGGATAAGATGGCAGCATTAGGGACTTCAACAAATTCACAAGGAATTATGTTTTATGATGCAATAGACCGGACAAGCGTTCCCGGGCGATTATTAGTTGCAACAAGGATTCTCCGGGGTATTAAGGATAGGCTGGGTTTTTTGCCCAACCTAGTTGGTGCCGGTTTGCAGGGGGACCATAACAGCACGCCAGCAAAGCAATTTCTTGGTAGTGAAATTGGTGAACATAGTACTATGCTATTAAATTTTTCGAATAATATTCAAATTGATTACAGCATAATGCATGGATGCCGCCCTGCGACTCCTTATTATACTGTTACTAAGGCTCAAGATTCTACCATCTTGGAAATAGAATATGAACCTGCCCTCTTGTTTTTGGACAATATTTTGGGACCGATATTAACACCGGATGATTATCCTTTCTTTTTGATATTTGGAATTAACCATGGAAGCAACCCCAATGAATACCAAGAAGAGAATTACGCAAATCGGTTATGTTTTGCTATTGATAAAAATCGTAACGGAATAATAATGTTTGAACCTGACATGGTTGAGGGGACAAAATTCCAGATAATGGCCAGGTCATTAAACTTGGATTATATGCCACCTAAAATAGAGAAACTGTTTACTGAAGTTGAGGCCCAAAATCGTGAAATAGTCTTGGCAATATACTTAGATTGTGCGGGTCGGTGTGCAGGATATGGGGGGATGGACATTGAAGATGTCTACATAGTTCAGGAAGTAATAAAAGATAGGGTTCCTCTCCTGGGTTTATATACTGGGGTCGAAATTGCACCTGTAAGGGGAGAACCGAGAGGTTTGGACTGGACAGGTGTATTTTGTCTACTATCAAAAGATAAATGCGAATCGACATGTAACGTAGCCGAAGGACATAGGGGAATAGAACAAGATAAGTGCACTATACTTGAGCCCACAGACAACAAACTAAACATAGACAAGCTATGTATTAAAAACCTTGCGAAACTGCTAGAACTGGATAGACAATCAATTGCTATTAGACACGAACTCGAGAGGAAGAGACAAGGATTCAGTTTTTTAGCTGAGCTGACTACGATTTTGAGGAGAGCAGAAAATGTAGAAAATGTCTTTCAGACAACAGTAATGCGCATAAATGCATCATTAAATATGGAAAAAACAATCGTACTTTTTTGTGAAGAAGACGATGGGTATCGCATCACTTTTTCTCATGGATACGATGCAGAGGAAAAAAGTAGACTTGCCAATATAAGGTTTGGTCAGAGTGATGAACTTGCCATGTTAGAAGAGCAAATGATTGTTACGGCCGAGGATGGGGAAAATTTTATGAAAGATTTTCGTAGTAAGATAATGCTGCGCTATTTCATTTCTGTTCCCATTGTAATGGATGAAAAGGTTGTTGCAATCCTAATTTCTGGGCGGATGGTAGAGGTTCAACCTTTTCTAGCAAGACTAGACCATAGTGATATGGAGACGCTGCAAGCGATAGCTGGTTTACTAGCTTCTATTATAATACATAGAAGGTTGGATGTAGTTCACAGGGAATCTCAAACAGATGGATTGACCGGACTTTTAAACCGGGATGCATGTGAGAAAAAAATAAAAGAAATATTAAAAAAAGACCAGAAATTTGTACCCGCATTGATACTAACAGACCTAGATTATTTTAAATCTATAAATGATAATTATGGCCATATGGCTGGTGATCAAACTTTAAAAGTAGTCAGTCAAATGCTGAGGAATAGCTTTCGGAAGGAAGATGTCGTCGGACGTTTCGGGGGCGATGAATTTATTGTATTCTATAATACAGCCGATACAAGCTTAGATGACTTGGAAAAAAGAGTCACCCAATTACTATCAATTTTAAATAAAACACAGATTTCCGACAAAAATGGTCTAAAATTCCATGTAAGTGCAAGTGCTGGTATTTCAACTTGCTTAACATGTAATATATCCTATGAAGAATTATTCTATAATGCTGATGTTGCCTTATACGAATCAAAAAGAAAGGGGGGCAACTGCTGCACCCTTTTCAAATAGTTATTTTCTAGCGAGACAGTTACAATTTTCATAGTCTACCCTAAGAAGGAAGCTTATCTATAACATTATTCTCAAAGCACTTTGTGTTTGCATTTTAAAAGCTGCGGGTTTAGAATATATGGAACATAGGGTTCGTCATAACTATTATTGAATCGAATAAAGGAGGGAATATGATGGGGTTTGACAAAGATTTGATTAGTCTCATAGATAGTTACATAGAGGATATGATTTTTGATTTATCATCATTGATTGAAATTCCCAGCGTTACTGAAGACAGGCCGGAAGTTTTAAGGGCTTTAAACTATAGCCTGGATTGTGGCGAAAGGCTTGGTTTTGATTCAAAAACCTATCTTGGAGGGGAAGTGGGGGTTATAGAGGCAGGACAAGGGGATGAGGTGGTTGGAATCTTGGCCCATGTAGATGTAGTAAGCGCTGGTGATATTGACAAATGGAGAACACCACCATTTATACCTGTTTTGGAGGAAGAAATTCTTTATGGGCGAGGGGCCCTTGATGACAAGGGGCCTGTGGTTGCATCACTTTACGCTATGAAGGCCGTTGCAGATTTAGGTGCAAGGTTGAACAGACAAATGAAAAAAAAGATACAGCTTATATTAGGCACCCGGGAAGAGACCGAATGGACGGACATGAATGCTTATGTAACAAAATATCCACTACCTGACTATGGATTTACTCCCGATGGAGAATTTCCTATTTGCAATATAGAAAAAGGGGTAGCAACTTTAGAGATGGTCTTGCCCCAACATCTAGATGGCCTTATTTCTAAATTTGAGGGTGGAACAGCATCCAATGTAGTTCCGGGTAAATGTGAATGCGTTGTAAAAGGAGAAAATATCACAATTGATGGTAAGGCAGTCCATGCTTCCCAACCTGAAAAAGGTAAAAATGCGATTATGGGAATGGCCAAAAGATTAGTTCAAATGGACTTGAAGGGAAGTCCCTTGCTAATAGTTGCAAATATGCTTATAGATTATTTCGATGACAGGGAGGGTGCGGCTTTAGGTTTAAAGAGCGAGAGCGATTACTTTGACGGTGAATTTGTACATAGAAATATATTTACCCCAGCGATTATAAAAGCAAATGAAGAACATACGAAAATTACATTTGATATTCGTTATGCCTACGGTACAGATTTCGGTGAAATTGCAAAAGCTTTTGATAAGCTTGCTAGCAAGCTAGGGGGAAAGGTTGAATCTTATCAGGATTTACTTCCGGTATATGTCAGCAGTGGGAAGCCATTTTTGGAGGTTTTCGCTAATGCCTACGAAAGGGTAACAGGATTAGAAAACAAGTTTGTCCTGGCTTATGGTGGTTCCTATGCCAAGGCCATGCCAAACATAGTATCCTGGGGACCTATTTTTCCCGGAGATCCCGATACATGTCATGAAGAAAATGAATTTATAACCATAGAGGTACTAAAAGAAAATGCAAAAATCTTTGCAGTTGCTTTATGGGATATTGTAATGTCGGATGAATCATTTAAATAGGGCATACAATTTTATAGAACTGTATTTTTAGCATAAATAACTATTTCATTAGGTTGTATGAAAGGAGTATCTTATGGAAGCAATTATTATTCTTATTCCCATTATTCTATTGATTGTCGTTGCCGTGTGGAGCAAGGACACATTCATGTCATTGGTTGTCGGGGTTATAGCGGCCTTCCTGATTTTAGCCCGCATGAACCCTATTGAAGCATTTAACTTATTTATAGACGGCTTATATGATGTGGTGACCGATGAGGGAAGCCAGTGGGTCTTTATTCTAATAGCCCTTTTTGGAGCATTGATTGCACTTGTAGGTGATTCGGGAGGGGTATTAGGGTTTTCGGGATTTGCAAAAAAGGTTCTTAAAACAAGAAAACAAACAATGATAGGAACTTGGATTCTCGGCATAATCATCTTCATAGATGATTATCTAAACTGTTTGGCTGTTGGTGCAGCTACAAGGGATCTTTTCGATGAACATAGGATTTCAAGGGAGATGTTGGCATACATAGTAAACTCCACCGGCGTTACAGTGTGCGCAATTATACCTTTTAGCACATGGGGGGCCTTTATGGGAACCCAAATAATTGAAGCAGGAGGTGGCCAAGGGGCTTCTATCGTTAGCGTATACTCCTCAACTTTGCCCTTTATTTTGTATGGTTGGTTGGCTGTAATCGCAGTGCCATTATTTTGCCTAGGTATATTGCCCCTATTCGGACCCATGAAAAAGGCGGAAGAAAGGGCTTTGACTACAGGGGAAGTTTTCTCCCCCGAGGCTAAGGCCGCCCTTGTTGAATTGCCTGACGAAGAAAAAGCAATGGAGGGAAAATCCCGCAAAGCCATCAACTTTCTCCTTCCTATTGCAGTTGTAGTTTTTTTCACTGTTTGGATGGATGATATTGTAATTGGCTTGTTTGTGGCTATCCTTCTTAGTTTCATCATGTATATTCCCCAAAAGCTCATGTCAGTAGTTGGCTTCTTTCAATCTGTAATGAAAGGAATTATTGACATGGCCCCCGTCATCGTAATTATAATATTTGCCTATGTTTTTATGGGAGGTATGACGGACTTGGGATTAGTTGATTTTGTAATTGAAACCGCATTAAATACCTTAAATCCGGCCATGTTACCAGTAACAATTTTTGTAGTTATTGGTCTTTTATCCTTTGGAACGGGTAGCTTCTGGGGGCTAGCCGCAATTGCTTTCCCCATTGTCATACCCTTGGCAACAGCCCTGGATGT
>CAZMMB010000077.1:4303-7261 GCA_964567325.1 uncultured Oscillospiraceae bacterium | reverse complement strand
GTGGCCATTTATGAATCTTACAAGTGCAAGGATAATTATCATACCTGTCCATAATTTGCACTTGTAAAGATGGGATAACTGAACGGATCCTGGCATTCCAAATAATCCGTCCAGCAGGCCCTAATTATATTCTAAGCCATTTTTCGTCAGGGCAATCGCATAAAAGACTAAAGTTGCCTAGCTTTATTTATGCGATTGCCCTGATTTTTCGTTTCCTTATTATATGGCCAAATTAATATGGGCCCACAGGTTTTTCTATTGGACCTAAAATTTTGCGGTTAGCCCTATTTGAATTAAACAATACACTTTCGACATAGAATAGAGTATACTATTTTTAGATATAAAAATATTTTATGGAGCTAGTAACTTTGACAAAGCAGAATTTTAAAATTATTAAGGGCGGTGTGGGTGGAGCCACCTTAAAAATTAACAAAGAAAAAATCTTTATATCAGCCTATGCAACTGACACCCGACTAATGGGAGTTGTAACCCTAAGTATCCATTGGAAAGTGGCAACAGATATTGATGATTGGGACAGCTTCTATCAATTCTTCTATTTTGATGCCGAAGAATATGGTCTTGACACCTACGAAAGCCTAATAGGATCAGATTCACTTGCTGTAGATAAAATTGAACAAGGGTTAATCGGCGGTCTAGGCGGAGAAAAGAAATCAGTTACAGAAAGAGAGGCTATATATTTATTACAATCCTTCGCTAGGGACAGTAAAGTCCTCGATGTCCCCCTGCCAGACCCGATAGATGAGTATGAGGATTTACTTAAGCATACTGTAAAACTATCTGATAAAGAAAAACAAATCATAATCGAAAAAATCTGTACGCCCATACAATCTAGCTACCAGCTAATTCATTATTATTTGATGCGTTGCTTTGCTAAAGATAGCAAAGGGGCATCTTATTTAGTGGAAGGGGATTTCAATCCTTTGGGGCCGTCCGGAAAGAGGGCAGCCACCTTGTGCAAAAATACCATAGATGAACACATTGATGAAAGTGGTTTAACATCCTATCTTTGTGAAGCGGTGCTGGATGAGGATGGGAAATATGAACTAGTAGTTCTGGAAATAACAGTTTCCAAGAATAAAATTACCTCTGCTTTTAGACGGTCATCCTTTCGCATTTCTGCAACAGAGGCAGCCATGATGCTAAATAGGCCTGAATATGTCAGCGTCTATGAGATACTTTCTGACCCTGTTGGCTTTGATGATAAATTTATCCCCATGATGGTCTCCTCCATGCAAACTAATCATGAAAACGGCCGGCTTTTCATGGAATTTAACACAAATAATGACCATGTAAAGCAAAAAGTGTTTTCACTAAATGAGGATGTACATGGCCTTTATTATGTTTCGGATTATGGACAGCTAGTTATTGCCGCCTATGGCTTAAATGAAATTCATTCCATGGAGAAATCTTTGCAGAGAAGTCCAATAAGCCTGCTCTTGCTCCCTACCGCTAAGTATGAATTTAAAGAACCTGTTGTCTACGATTTTATACAAAGTGAATTTGAAGACTTCGAAGAATTTATCCTTTCCATGCAGTAAAAATCAAACCAATTAGGGCTTGCTGAACGATTCATAAAGGCCTGTGTTTACAATGTTATGGCCATTTATGAATCTTACAAGTGCAAAGTTCCCAATCAGCCTTCTTAATCAATCAAATAGCTCAGCCATTTCTTTCATAATATCTGAAATAGGCAGATGTTGGGGGCATTGGTCTTCGCAGGCCTTGCAGTCAATGCAGTCTCCAGCCCTTTTCCCTTTAGGTAACAAATTATAATCTCTAAGTGATGTCCTATGCGCCCTATACATATGCCATTGGTTATATTGATCCATTACCCTTGGTATATTTATTTCCTGTGGACATGGTAGACAATATTTGCATGAGGTGCAGGCCGCCTTTATAAGGTTATTATATTCCCTGGACGCCGCTTCAATCAGTCCTTTTTCGTAAGATGAAAGGCTGTTTGGGCCTGCGTCACTGAGGATTTCAATATTTTCCTCAAGCTCTTTCATTTGGCTCATGCCGCTTAATATCGTTAGGACCTCTGGGAAATCAGCTAACCAGCGCAATGCCCATTGGGCCGGACTGCGTTTTACCGGTGATTTATCCCAAATAGCTTTTATTGAATCAGGTACGAATTGCGCCAATTTTCCTCCTTTGAGGGGCTCCATTATTATAACTGGCAGGTCTTTGCTTCCCGCATACTTTAACCCGGCCACCCCTGCCTGGTATTCCGTATCCATATAATTAAGCTGTATCTGGCAAAATTCCCAGGGGTATTCATCAACAATTCCTTTGAAAACCTCTAGGCTATCATGAAATGAAAACCCTATCTTTCCTATACGTCCTTGCCTTTTCATTTTTTCTAAGAAAGGCATCACATTTTCATCCTTTACCATTTGCCAAAACTTTTTGGTCAGGTTGTGGACTAGATAGAAATCAATATAATCCACATCTAAGCGTCGGAATTGTTCTTCAAAAAGGGCCTCAAACCCACCAGCTTTTTCAGCTAGCCATATAGGCATTTTATCTGCTATAAAGACCTTTTCCCTATAGCCATCTTTTAAGGCCTTACCTAAAACCTTCTGACTGTTTCCCCCATGGTACATATGGGCGGTATCCATATAATTTACACCTTTGTCTATGGCATAACGCATCATTCTTATGGCCTCATCCTCATCGATAAGGTTTTCATCATTGTTTTTAAGGGGCAACCTCATTGTCCCAAAACCCAACAAAGATATCTTTTCATCTGTATTTTTAAATGTCCTGTACTTCATTTACTTCATTATTCCTCTCTAATCAACCAATTGCTTAAGTATAACACATATATTAAAACCCGTTTTTGTGTTATTATTATCTTATATTTTAAGTATAAGGAGTTTTTCCATGTCTAGCAACACAATTTCCATCGAATTGGACAAACATATTAAAAGAGCA
>CAZMMB010000077.1:0-4293 GCA_964567325.1 uncultured Oscillospiraceae bacterium | reverse complement strand
TTTATATGCTATTATTATTTGTGATAAAGGTCAAGGTTTGGATATAAGTATAAGGAGTTTTTACATGCTAGGCAAGATTATTTCAATCGAGTTAAGTAAATATATTAAAGATGCAGGTTATTATTATGACCTGCCAGGTTTAGCAATTCATGTGGGTATCGATAAGCAAGACTATTTTTCAACCTATGGATGGCAGAATGCTATAGATAAGTCACCCCTAAAGCCAGAGCATATATTTCATATGGCCTCCGTAACCAAGCTTTTTGTTGGGACCGCAATCCTCAAGCTATGGGAGGAAAATCTCCTGGACTTAGATGGAAAGGCTTTCGAATACCTAGCAGAGTTTCACATGGCCGATAAAAGATATAAGGACATCACCATCCGCCACCTGCTATCCCATACTTCCGGCATGCCTGATGTTAAAGACTACCACTGGGAGAATCCTGAAACTGATTCAGGGGCTTTGTTGCGCTATATACAATCTCCTGAGGTGTCACAAGGCCATTTGATATATAATCCTGGACAAGGAAAGTTTGCCTATAGCAACATGGCTTATGAGCTTTTAGGTGCTATAATAGCTTCTGTCTCCGCCAGCAGCTTTGAAGATTATGTGGAGAAAAATATTTTCAAACCCCTTAAAATGTTTGATTCGGATTTGCTCACATTCCGCCGTGATATGAGCTCAGTCTGCTTTCCCCACCAAAAGAATGAAGAAAACCATTTCTCTATCGTAGGGCACTTTCCCTACAATCGGGCCCATGGACCAAGTTCAACCCTAACATCGAATTTAGCTGACATGGCTAAATGGTCTAAGGCCATATTCAATAGCAAAATCCTCATGAAGAAAACTATGAAGGAAGCATGGAAACCCCATGCCATGGTACCTAACAATAACGAAGGTATTTGCCTTGCTTGGTTCAGGCGAGAGCAAGAAGGCCATGTACTATATGGCCACGAGGGCAACGACGATGGTTTTAGGGCCAGTCATTGGATTTGTCCAAAGCTGGAAATTTCTATAACTGTATGTTCAAACCTCACCGGGGCCCCTGTAAAGCGAATCAACAGGGAGGTTTTCAGTCTTATATGCGATAAAATGAATCTGTAACTAAGGCGATTGTTAGTAAAACAGTTTAGACACACCCTATAAAAGCAGCTAAGAAGCTTTGAAATTCCGCAGATACATTATTTATATCCTTAGGATTTTCGCTGGGAAGTGGCGTAGCGGCAGGCAGATTACCCTGGCCCAAAGCAAAGACATTATCATATTTTGCTACTAATTCGTATAGACCCACAGGGTAAGGATACCATTCAAAATCTGGTGACTTCAAACCAGCACATTCAAAGGAATCGTTAATTCTCTTTAAGAGGCCGCTGCTTAACAGGCTCCTTCCACCCTTTTTGAAGGGTGAAATTTTGATCAAATCATCGTATTCGATTGAATTCTCTGTCAAGATCCTTTCAATATTTTCAATTATATCAATAGTATTTTCACTTACTATAGGATTAACTATTAATTTAATCCCCCCATCCCCTTTTTCACACCTAATAGTAGTTAGGCCGGGCATAAATGCTTCCCTAACCTGGCTGACAACATTGGGCCCCACATCATAAATATGGTGTTTAGGCCATAATAACTTGCGCATTTTCCCGACAGAGGGAAGGTTTTTCCCCTTTATGAGCATGGTCCATTCGCCTTTTTCTATGGTAATTATTTTCATAGATGTAGGAACGTTTAGTATGTTGTACTTAGTCGTTTCAATATCATCTCTCTCAATATCATCGAGCAAACTAAAATTTATTTTCCCAAAAATACTCGAATTCTCAATAGCATCCTGTAAGTTCTTTTTTCTTTCAATATTATCAAACCAAATGGTTAAAATCCCCATAACAGCCATTCCTTCAATTTGAACACTTTTTTATTTCCAACAAAGCCCCAATAGTCAACTGATGATAGTCAAAGGCGATTTTAGCTTCGACTAGTGCATCAGTCAGTCGGCCTACCCCGCATAAATCCGCAGTAAAATCACCAATTGCATGCCACATGGGTTCGTCGCTATCCAATCCTGTTACAGCAGGTGTCCTGGATTTTAATATTTTATCCAACATATCTGGATCATTTTTTTTCCCATTGACATGGACGCTAGCACTTATTCTACGTGAACCCGTATCTAAGTTGAAGGTCATACCAGCTCCGGCAGGGGCCGGCATTATACTGATTTCCCCACTATCTGGGGCTTCAAATATTATTGGCCGGGGTACAGTGGTAAATCTACGGTCTCCGGTTGCCTCCAAGCAATCACTTATATCCAACAATTCAAAGCAGTGCCTTCCATCCGAAGGACCAAAGATGCTCCCAATCCCCATGTTTAAACTGTAGGCAAACCTATGAACGGGTCTTGCAAAATCCCATTCCCTTTGCTTGCCGAACAAGACAGCATCTTCTATGCCTAACAATTTTAATGGGGCTAGAATATGTTCAACAACAAAGGCCCTATTCCCATCAGACATCAGGTCGACTCTCGAGTCGGCCTTTACAACATTGTCAAGGCAAACCGGTATATCGTTGAGCCATATCCCCCCGCCCGGTTTTCCTGGTCGTAAAGCAAAAAGGTCAAATTCAAATTCCTTGCTCATTTGCATCATAATTTCCCTAAAATCAGTTAGTAACCTCTAAAATAATCATATTTATTAAGCCGTTCAGGGTATTTTTGTAACCCCCATCCTCTTTTTCAAAGCCAAGGGGCACGGAAGATACTAATTCAAGCTTTTGATCAAATGAAATTTTGATAGGCATGCCCCGAAATTCCTCTGTCAATGCTGTGGCATCAAGATATGGAACCACCCATCTCCAAGTCTTCTTATCCCCATCAGGCATGTCAAATCCACTAACTCCATACTTTAGCCTTATGTCAAAGGTCTCCCCACTCTTGATAGGGTTTGGGAGGACTATTTTCTCACTTATGTTTTGTCCTTTAACATCTGAAATGTTTATTTCATCACCATCATTGAAGGTCACGTCGATATATTCTACAACTGTCTCCTTGTATTCCGGGTTTTTCACAACTATTTCATCAAGGTCTACATCACCTGTGTTTTCTATAGTGTAATCTATGGTGACAATCATCTCAGACCCCTCCAGCGAGCAGTCTATATTGCCCCTTTTAATGATCATCTTTGCCTGGGTGTCAAGCAATTCATCTAAGGTATTGCCAGGACCAGAATCACAGGAAGCAAGCAAGAACAGCATAATTGATAAACATAGCAGTAGGATCCCTTTGTTTCTCATAAAAAATTCCTCCAAGTGTAGTTATAAGGCAGACCCTAGGTCCACCCTATAACTATATCTTATCTCATTCTCAGTTGGTTACCAACTTACAATTTATTATTTACCAACCCACTCAGGAACATTCTCCGGTGCCTTTTGCAGGTAGGTTACAACCACCAGGACTATCAGGCTTAAGGGTACCGAAATAAAAATTGATGGTATAGTTGTGATAGCGGTTTGTTCTATAAGTATGGCAGTGCCACCCCCTGCAATCATGCTGAGCACACCTGCAAGTGGCGTAGCCCTCTTCCAATACAAGGCAGCGATTAAAGGTACACCTAGCGCACCGGCACATACAGTCATTCTAAAGATCTGTATGGCGATAATAAATTGGGAACTCATGGCAGCGAAAAGGGATACTACAGCCATTATAATTACGCTTATCCTGGACACAAAAACGATTCGTTTATCGGTCTTTTCATCTTCTAATTCATCTTCTCTCCCTGTTAATGGCAGGTAGAAATCCTTAACCAGATTTGATGCAATTGATAGAAGCGTAGAGTCAGCTGTTGACATCATTATAGATATGAGGGATATGAAAACTATTGCTCCAGCCACAGGTGGTAAGAACTCCATAACCAATATGGGCAATGCATTTTGTGGACTTTCAAGACCCGGAATCAATACCCTGGATGCCATCCCTATAACAGGTGGAATAATATAGACTACAACTATCACAGCAAACAAGGAAAACATGGTTCGCTTTGCAGTCATCTCATCCCTAGCAGCAAATATTCTTTGGTGAATAATCTGCATTGTTACGACACCTAGTATGGTATAGAGGAAATAACTTCCTATAAAACTCCCCCCTGCAGAAAACCATTGGAAATACCCATCGGGCACAGTACCCTCCAACATGGCTATAGCGGCCCCAAAGCCACCCACCTTTGCTAGTATAAAGAATACTACGTAAAATAGGCCAATCAAAACGAAGATGCTTTGAATTACATCTGTATACGCAACAGCAT
>CAZMMB010000076.1:3722-7271 GCA_964567325.1 uncultured Oscillospiraceae bacterium | reverse complement strand
AAGCTAGCATTAGAAAAGGAAAAACTTGTGCTTTCTGATGAAGTGGAATATGCTCCCAGCAATGAATATAGTGAAGGGAAAATATGCGATCAAAGTGTATCACCTGGACATAGTGCGGAAAAAGGAACAGTAATAAAAGTTACCTTGAGCACGGGGCCCGATGAAAGTGGCGGGGGAGATGTGGTTAATATACCCATATCATACAGTGGCGCCCAAAATGAAGTGTTTTACTTGACTGTAATGATATCTGATAGCAGTGGGGTAACAACCCCCATCAATTATGAGCAAAGGCTTCGCAGCAGTGGTTCAGAAACCCTTCCAATTACAGGTCAAGGCCAGGGATCGGTAAAAATTTACTTTGATAACGCTTTGGTTCAGGAGTATATAGTGGATTTCAATAGCGGGGTTATACTTTGATTGAAGGTACTATAATAAAAGGAGTAGGAGGATTCTATTATGTAAGAACCTCGGAGGGAAAGACCTACCAATGCAAAGCGAGAGGTCTCTTTCGCAAGGATGGTATTACCCCATACGTTGGGGACAAGGTGAAAATTGAGTCAATCGATGAAACGGAAGCCTATATAATTGATATTATGCCCAGGAGAAATAAATTCATTAGACCCCCTGTTGCCAATGTAGACTGTTTTCTCATAACGGCAGCAGTGGAGAAACCGGAGCCCAATTTTTATATTATTGACAAGTTTTTAGCTATGGCCGAATACCAGCATACGGATATAATCATATGCTTAAACAAGATTGATTTGGCCCTTTCCAATGAGGTTAAAGACTTTAAAGATGTCTACGGTGATATTTACCCTCTTATGTGCCTAAGTGGAAAGACAGGGGAGGGATTAGCTGAACTAATAGGGAGTTTGAAAAAAAGAAAATGCGCTTTTGCAGGCCCTTCGGGAACAGGCAAATCCACCTTGTTAAATTGGATGCATAAGGATGCCAAGGTGGAGACAGGGGATGTAAGTGAAAGAACCAAGAGGGGAAAACACACAACTAGGCACGTAGAGCTGTTTAACTTACCTGATGGTAGCATGGTCTTTGATACACCTGGTTTTACATCACTGGAGGTTCTTGATGCGGAAGAGGGGGAATTAGAGCATTTGTATCCAGAGATGAGACGGTTTTTAGGCCAGTGTAAATTTCATAACTGCAGGCATATAAAAGAACCGGGATGCAGAATTCAAGCAGCGGTAGAGGAAGGGCAAATAGCAAGAAGTCGATACGAATCATATGTTAGGCAAATAAAAGAAATACAGGAAAAGAGGAAGTTTTAAATGAACAGATTAGCACCATCAATTTTATCAGCAGATTTTTCAAAGCTATATCAGGATGTCAGTATAGTAGAGGCAGCAGGGGCCCATATATTACATATGGATGTGATGGATGGGCATTTCGTACCCAATATATCCTTTGGACCCTCGGTAATTAAAAGCCTTTCGGGAAAAACAAGCCTACCCTTCGATGTTCACCTGATGATAGAAAATTCGGACCAGTATATAGAAGATTTCGTAACAGAAAATACCGAAATAATCACGGTTCACCAGGAGGCCTGTATTCATTTAGATAGAACAATAAAATTAATAAAATCTTTTGGGGTCAAAGCCGGGGTATCTTTAAATCCTTCTACCCCTCCGTCAGTACTGGAATACGTTTTTGAGGACCTAGATTATGTACTTGTAATGTCCGTTAATCCGGGCTTTGGGGGGCAGAAATTCATTCCTTCATCTTTACGAAAAATAGAGGAGATTTACAGGATGAAACTTGAAGGCAAATCGGATTTAATTATTGCTGTCGATGGCGGCATAGGCCCGGACAATGTCAGGAAAGTGATTGATAAGGGGGCAAACTTTGTAATTGCAGGCTCCTCAATTTTTGGAGCAGCGGATGTAGGCCTGAGGGTGAAGGAATTCCTCGATATTATAGAATCTTAGGTCAAATAAACAAGGAAACATGCCCTTGACAGCATCCACTCATAATTTGTAATTAATGTAAAATAATGGTTGACAAGACCATTATTTTTTGTTATTCTGTTTACAGTTAGTGTAAGTAATCATATAAAATGGTTGAACGGAGGACTGCTTATGAAGCGCAATAGAAGGATTATAGGATTTGCCTTAATAGTGCTTGCAATTATCGGCATGGTCTTTTGGGAAGTCAAAGGGCGTGAAAAGTTGATGTTGGAAAATGTAATCATCGCCAGCCAAACAATCCCAGCTGGAACGCTGATTGAAAGCAGCCATTTAGACCAGGCAGGCGTTTTGTCGGTTAATAAAATTAATAAGGCCTTAAGTTGGGACAAGCTTACTAATGTGCTTGGAAAGGTTGCTTTGCAGGATATTGTAGAAAATGGACAGATATCGGAGTTATATTTAGGGGAAAATGATTTTTATTTGAAATATCCACAATCGATTTACGTTTTACACCCTGATTGGATAAAAATGTGCAGCAGTTCAATCCGCCGAGGAGACTGGGTGGATATATACGAAGGACGTGATTTCAACAAACTAGGCACTTACCGGGTAGCTTTTGCAAAGGATTCCAACAGTATCGAGATAATTGATGGTGAAAATGAAAGCATATCAAGACCCCTAGACCGCTTCCAGGGAAAATCCTTGGTGGATTACATCGAAATAATAACAGATATTAGCGAGTATAAAAGAATTAGGGAATTCGCCACAAATAGCGATATAGGTTTACTCTTAATACAGAATGGAGGCTATTAATGAACAATGTATATGTTTTTCATGGGGCAGATGGAAAGACAGGCACTACTATGATCACCCAATCTGTAGCTGAGTACATATCTAGCAAGCGTAATAAGATAAAAATCATGATGGTATCCATGCATGGGAGACCGGGGACAGAATATGTGGACCGGGTGGGTGAATCCATAGAGGGGATAAGGTTACACCTGGATAATAAACTGCTCAACACATTAAAGCTTGTGGAAGGTTGCCGTAAAAGTGATAACTTCTACATGCTGGGAGGGGTAGAGAGCATTGAAAAGGTCCGGGATTACAGACCAGAAATGGCGGTTTATTTGCTGGAGAAATTATCAGGTGTTTTCGACTTGGTATTTGTAGACTCAGGCAATGATATAGATAATGCCTTAGCTGTAGGAGCCTTGGAATCTACTGAGAATAGATATTGCATTATTACCCAGCAGGAATCAATACTCAGAAGGTATGAGCTAACCCAACCACTTTATAAAAGATTGGGGATTGAGTTTACATCCTACATAGTTAACAAGCATTCAGATACAGACTTATACAATCTTCGTTATATAGAAAAAAGACTAAGGATAACTCCGGAAAGATTGATAAGGGTCGGAGTATCCGGTTACGAGCGCCAAGCAGAATCAGAAAAACGAACCCTCCTATATTATAAAAATGATAGGTTTTGCAAGGATATTCATAGCTTAGCTAATCGTATACTCTGCAGGTCCCAGATTGCATCCATAGACATGGAGAGGAAAAGGAAATGGCGTCATTTTATTTAGAGGATTACATTGAGAAAAGCAAAAGTTCAAAAAATAAT
>CAZMMB010000076.1:0-3712 GCA_964567325.1 uncultured Oscillospiraceae bacterium | reverse complement strand
CTAAGAAGATAGATTTTTATAAAATTTGTGAACTTGTTAGGGAAGATTTTTTTAGGGAGTGGAAGGGGGAGGGTGATGAAATCAATGCAGCCCTTGAGCTTCAAAAAAAGGCAATAATAGGTTACGACAATGAAGTGGCTTTTTTCAAGGAAAAAATTAAACTTGCTTTAGATAAATATAATGCCCTTGTAGACATGCTTCCTCCCTGGTACCAATCACCAGTAGAGGGGGTCTATCACGAAAATTGGGGTATGGCTGGAATTGCCGAATGGTTCACGGACCCCTATAAACAAAGCAGTTCAGCCAAGATAATTGGTGAAAAAATATTTTTTATGGATAATGGAATGATGAAGCTTATGCCTCAAAAAATTAATGGATACAGGAGAGAACAGTTAATTAGGGCTTTCCTCCTTCTTTCTCCCAATGAAAGATTGGACAAGGACTTTCATGAAATTTATCTTTTAGATGGGACAAGAATAACAGTCTATAGGGGTAAGATGACAAAGGAAGGTCAGGACGCAATAGTATTTAGAAGGTATATAATACCTAATTTCACCTTTGAGGAACAGGCAGATAGAGGAACTATTCCCAGGGAGGCAATTCCCCTCTTTAAATCCATGGTAGAATTCGGCCCAAATATAGTAGTGGTCGGTCAGGTTAGATCTTCGAAAACCACATTTTTGTCTACCTGGCAAAGCTACGAAGATCCCAATTTAGAAGGTGTTATGGTGGAGACTGATCCTGAAATACCCCTCCATAAAATAAGCCCTAATTCGCCAATAATACAGCTTATTGCGGATAATGAGGAGTTGAGAAAACTGTCCAAAAACTTATTGCGAAGTGATGCTGACTATTTTATTTTGGCTGAAGCCAGGGATGGAAACGCCCTGGAGACGGCTGTTAAAGTAGCTGCTAAAGGCACGCGGAGGATGAAGCTAACATTCCACTGCAAAGATCCCTTGGATTTTCCATATGATGCAGCATGGGAGATAGTTAAGGCCACTGGGGGTGACCTGAAAATGACCGCTCAGAAGGTGGCTGCTAGTTTTGATTATGTCTTCCATTTTGTACAGCTTAAAAATAAAAGTCAAAAAAGGCTTAGGGGGATATTTGAGATGTATCTAAATAGGGAAACAGGGAAAATCAACATGAATAAAATATGTGGTTATGATTATGAGAGGGATAGTTGGGTGTGGGGAAATAACATAAGCGATTCAAAAAGAAGATTTGCAGAGGAAGAAAACCTAAAAGCCTATGGTGTATTTACCCAACAGCTGGCAATTTTAGCTGAAAAATATCCCATTGAAGAGGGGGAAGAAGTTTGCAAAGAGAATTGATTATTATAGGGATAGACATGGCCATATATATACTTTTGGCTATTGGGATTGGCCTTGCATTTTATGAATCCATACATGATAGCATTGAGCGAATTCGGATGATTCGCAGGCTCCAGGCTAGGAGAAAAAAGGAGATGGGTGAAAATCAGCCACTTAAGGACTTGCAAAGATTCCTACACATGGCTTTAGGTTACGACTTGTCCCCAAGCTTGTTTCTGACATTCTTAACAATTATCTTTTTATCAACTTTAATCCTATTGCAGGGTTTGTTAGGACCCCTAGTGTCTTTGCTTCTGTCCCTATCTGCTGTGGCCTTGCCCTGCTTAATTTTGCGAATCCGTATAAGCAATAAAAGGCGAAAAGGAAGCTATGAGGGAGTGAGGTTAGTCACAGGGATACTCAGTGAATATAGGATGCACAATTTAAATATATACGAGGCTATTGAAAGGGTCTTGGCCTCCTCTTTGGACTTAAAAATTACTGGGAAATATCTGAGCAAATTACTATATGAACTCCGAAACACCGGAAATCCAAAGAAAATTAAATTGGCATCTGAGGATTTCTCTTATGCAATTGATACTAACTGGGGGAGGATGTTGGCCCATAATATTTATATTGCTGCATCCAAAGGCAGCGATGTATCTTTGGCAATAGAAGATATACTGATCCAGTTGCGAGATGCCAAAACAGCATCAGAAGAAAGGAAACGGTTGAATAGTGAAGCTGTCAGGATGACATTTTTTATGGTCCCGTCAATTTACCTAATAACCCTAATAATGGCTTAGACATATCTTGACGTACCTATTAGCAGATATATTAAAAACCAGCTTGGAACAAGCGAGGGCGTCTTGATGTTTTATTTCATTCTATTTTTATTTGTGGTAAATATAGCCTTGCTTCAGTTAGTTACAAACAGGCGCTTTGATTATTAAGGAGGCCAGCTATGAAAACTTCTTCAATTATATATTACCTTATCTGTCTCCTAGCTTTTGTGGGCACAATCATGGTCTTATGGGACAGCTATGATAGGGAAATAATAAAGGCTAAAAGATGGCGCCTCAACATAGAAAGGATAAAATTTAAGGAACTTCCTCTTATTAAAATTTATTATGAACTTCTGGAAAAGGGTAAGAGGGAAAAATCTGATGTGGAAATATACCAAGCCGTATCCTTTATGAAGAACATCATTGCTATTGGTGGGAGTAAAACCATAAACAGCGATAGCTTAATAGAGCAATTGGCCTTTCACAAGGGACATCTTTCCTCAACATATTCGGGAATGTTGCATTTTCTTAGGCAGAACCAAAGGGATGAGGCCTTAATGTATTTTACCGATTCTATTGGTTCTAAGGCCAGCGAAAGTTTTGCCAGGTTATTGATTCAATGGGATGAAATCGAGCCTAGACAATTGCAAGAAACCCTTGTATCCCTGCAAAATAGCATTAAAGAAGATAGGGTGACAGCTTTAAAGAAAAGAGATGAAGCCATCAGCGATCTCATATACTTACCTGTTGTTGTAAACATAATTTTGGTTTTCTTAAATTTTATTTATGTGAGCTATTTCATAGAGCAGAAGGAAATGCTCACTATGCTTTTGTGATAGTTAATGCTAAGAGTTTTATATGGAGAGGAGAGGGAAGATGAAACAAGTTATTGTATTGGTAGCCAT
This sequence comes from uncultured Oscillospiraceae bacterium, assembly GCA_964567325.1. Taxonomy (GTDB): domain Bacteria; phylum Bacillota; class Clostridia; order Peptostreptococcales; family Anaerovoracaceae; genus UBA1426. The sequence goes on along the minus strand of CAZMMB010000076.1, from coordinate 706 downwards.
GATAGCTTTGGGAATTACAATTGCGGGTTTTGTTATGAGTTTCCAATCAAGTGCCGGGACTTTGGTAGATGCGGCTAAGGATAAGATGCAATATGAACAAATAGTCACTCCGGTTAATCCTGGTGGTTGAGAACTGGAGGATGCAATGAAGCAAATCATTATAATGGGGGCCATGATAGCCCTAGGAATGACCATATTTTGCTTGATAATCGGAAGTGAGGATGGAACAATTTTGAACACATTAAAGGGCGTATGGGAAGGAGAAATAATTATTAGAACCAGCTCGCCTTAACCTTAGGAGGATTATCCATGAAACAGCTTATAGTTTTGACTGCAGTTTTGCCTCTTATGTTAATATTTATGGCTCAGTTTACTTTGGACCAGAAAAACAATCACGCTATTAACATCATACAGGAGGAGGTCTATACTGCGAAAGAACAGGCCAAGCAGGAGGGCTGTTTCACCCCTGCCATTATCCAGGACCTGAAAGATAATATCAGCGGTAAGTTAGATATATCCCATAGTGATATTTTAGTGACGGCTACAGAAACCCCTTGTTACAGGATAAATTATTTTGATCTCTCAGGTGAAAGGGGTCTAATCCACTACAGTGTATCCGTACCTATAAATAAAATTATGGCGGGGGGAAGTCTTCTTGGTATAGGCCAGGAGAAAAATAAGGCAATTTATACGGTTGAAGGTGTGG
>CAZMMB010000075.1:0-7302 GCA_964567325.1 uncultured Oscillospiraceae bacterium | reverse complement strand
AGGCCTTTCCCCCGTTGGCAAACACTTTTTCGATGGATGCATTATCAAAAATTACACTTAAATCTGCCGGGACCACATCTCTTATGCTATTATCACTAGCACCAATAATGTGGCAACTAGCAATTACATCCCAAAGGGCCAAGTTTCGGCTCAATATCAGTTGCTTCTTTTGATCTATATTTTGAGGTTGGGGTAAGCCCGTTATGGCTGCCATAACCCTCCAAAACCGGTTCTGCGGATGGTGGTAAAAAAAATTGCCTTCCCTGGATTTGGGAGAGGGAAAAGACCCCAGGATTAGGATCTTTGATCTGTTATCGTAAAGGGGTGGAACTGGGTGAACATGGTATCCGCCTCTATTTTTCTTGTTTTTACTCATAAAATTAACCTACAATACTGGCCACTAGCTTTTTGAGTATATACACCCCCAATGGGTATATAAATACTATCTACACGGTGGGAGGTGAAGGGTATGAAATTCCAACTAACAAATCAGCTAAGGGATTACATGGCTGCAAAGGGCCATAAAGGAATATCTTTGATGACTAAAATTCGCAGCTGTTGATCAGGGTCCTATGCTGAAGTTTCAGCAAAATTTTCTGGCAAGCCTTTTGCTAGCGATGTTGACACTTATGATATAGATGGTTTCACAATCTATGTACAAAAAGGTATTGAAGCCAACAAAGAAATTGTGACCCTGGGTCTGCAAAAATTTTTATTTATGGAGAAGATATCCATTGATGGCTTGAAAGGTTTCTAACCTACTCATGAAGGCCGGTGCCTAAGCCGGTCTTTTTGTTGTGCCCCTTCCCACCTTAAATTATGCAATAACTATCCATATACCGGTCCATTGAATCAGCTATTTTCTCTATGGAATCGACCTTTAACCCCGATTCACCGGTCCGTAATAACCCTATAATTTCCTTGATATTGACAATAGGAAAGGTAGGTATCTGATAGTCCTTATAAATCTCCTGAACAGCAGAAATATTTCCACGGCCTTTTTCCATCCTATCAACGGATAGGATCAAACCACAAATTTCCACATGGGCTAAGGACCTAAGCATGGGAACACTTTCCCTCACTGCAGTGCCCGCAGTTATGACATCTTCAATAATCAGGATTTTATCGCCGTCCACCAGCCTATGGCCAACCAGCTTCCCGCCTTCTCCATGGTCCTTCTCCTCTTTCCTGTTAAAGCAATAGTGTAAATTATATCCATGTTTTTGTTCAAGGGAAATAGCAGTGGCAACAGAGAGTGGAATACCCTTGTAGGCGGGACCAAAAAGCACGTTTACATCGGCTGGAATCAGACCCTTCCCGATATTGTCTACAATGCACCGGGCGTAGAATTCACCTAGGACAGCCAGCTGCTTACCCGTTTCGAAATTACCTGTGTTTATGAAATAGGGTGATTTCCTTCCACTTTTTGTTATGAAATCCCCAAAGGTCAAGACACCGGAATTTATTAGAAATTTTATAAATCCTTCTTTATTACACATCCATATCCTCCTTAAAAGTGAAAGGTGCCACTTTATCTAGAAACCCATACAGTATTTGAATTCCTTGACCGATTTGATTCCTTGACCAAGCATGTATTCCTTTAATTCCTGCAATATTCTTATGGGGGCAACCGGATCTATCAATCCAGCAGTTCCGACTGCGATAGCATCCGCCCCAGCAAGCATCATCTCTGCTGCATCCTCCCCAGTCATAATTCCCCCCATGCCTATGATTGGAAGATCCACAGCTTCTCTTACCTGATAGACCATCCTAACTGCCACGGGTTTGATTGCAGGACCTGAAAGCCCCCCCATTTTCATAGCTAGAAGAGGTTTTTTAGCCCGAACATCAATCCGCATACCTAATAGAGTGTTTATTAACGATATACAATCAGCCCCCACAGATTCTACAGCCCGGGCAATTTCACTAATATCTGTCACATTGGGTGTCAATTTTATTATTAGGGGCTTGTCCGTTATCGACCTTAACTCCCTGATAAGTTCTGCCGCCCTAGATGGATTGGTACCGAAGCTTAAACCTCCCTCTTTGATGTTAGGACAGGAGATATTTATTTCCAGCATATCCACTTCCATCTCAGACAGGCTTTCAACAGCCTGGCAGTATTCATTAATAGTCTTCCCAACCACATTTACTATTATAGGACAATTAAATTCTTTCAAATAGTCCAGTTCATACTGGCGGAAATAGTCAATTCCGGGATTTTGCAAGCCAATCGAATTGAGCATCCCCCCGTAGCTTTCTGCGATCCGGGGTGTTGGGTTTCCCTCCCAAGGCAGGATAGATACCCCTTTGGTTACGATGGCACCTAGTTTGCTTATATCATAGAATTGCCTGCTATCCCTGGCTGAAAAAGTACCTGAACATAGGGTCACAGGATTTTTCCATTCTACCCCTGCGATTGTCACCTTCAAATCAGGCATCCCAAACCACCTGCCTTCCATCGAATACCGGACCATCCTTGCATACTCTCTTATACTCAGGACCGGTCTTGGTCTGAATTTTACACACACAGCCCAGGCATGATCCAAATCCACAGGCCATTCTTTCCTCTAAAGAAACCTGCAAGCCTATCTTGTCTGCCTTTAAAAAATTGCATACCCCCTTTAACATGGGAGCTGGACCACAGGCAAAGCACATCCCCTCAAGGGCCTGCCCTTTTGTGAACTCATAATTTTTTATCAGGTCCAAAACGGTACCCTGGAATCCCTGGCTACCATCGTCTGTGGCCACGTGCACAGGGCCACCTGCTTTTCTAAACTCTTCAAGTAGGAAGGGCTCAGACCTAAAACCCAATACCAGGCGAAAGGGGATACCCATAGCCTTTAGACGATGGGATAATTCTAAAAGAGGGGGAATGCCTAGGCCTCCACCTATTAAAAGGGCTTGGCCGAAAGAAGTGGTGGTTAAATCGTAGCCACGGCCTAAAGGTGATGACACCTTAATATAGGAACCCGGTCCATAGCTTTTTAACTCTTCTGTCCCCGAACCCACAATACCATAAACCAAAGTAATTTCTTTTTCACTGAGCCTGCATATACTTATAGGCCTGGGCAACAGCAAATCTTTTCTATCCAAATACAAATTGACAAATTGACCAGCCGTCCCCTTGGCAATTTCGCCCTCCGGATACTCTAAGCTCATGGAATAAACCTTGTCGGCTATTTGGGAGTTCTCCAATATTTTTGTACTAAATACCCTTTTCGAAATCTTCTTATTTGCACACAATTTTATCCCTCCATAGCCAGCTGTAAATCTTCCTTCATTGCCAATACTGCTTCTCTAGAAGCATGTACAAATTCAAAAGCCAAGTTGGGATCCCCTGAAAATTCCTTATTCTTTTGCCAAGCCCCCATTATTCCCCTTGAGGAGTTAACAATTATACCCAGGCCTTGCTTGTCAAAATAGCCTTTCAAATCCTTGCCCCGGCCACCTTGGGCCCCGTAGCCCGGCACTAGGAAAAAGGTATGGGCTAATCTATTGCGCAAAAATTTTCCCTGGTCTTGGTGGGTTGCCCCAACTACTGCGCCTACAGAACTATATCCTTCTTTACCGATTAAATCTTTCCCCCATCGGGCGACCAAATCAGCCACATGGTGGTAAAAAGGTGCAGCCCCATCCCTAATTATTAGCTCCTGGAGTTCATAGCTACTTTTATTGCTTGTCCTAATTAAAATGAAAATACCCTTTTTATACTCCCTGCAATTTAAAAGGAAGGGCTCAATGCCATCAGTCCCGAAATAAGGGTTGACCGTTATAAAGTCTTCCTTCCATATATCGTAGGTTTTTCCACCTATTTTTACACCCCCTATGTGGGAGGCGTAAGATTCGGCCGTAGATGCTATATCTCCCCGTTTAATGTCCCCTATGACCAGCAGACCCTTGTCCTTAGCATATTCAATAGTATCAATATATGAGGCAAGCCCCTCAAGGCCATATTTTTCATACATGGCTATCTGGAGTTTAACTGCCGGTATCAAATCACTTATGCCATCAATTATTGCTTTGTTAAATTCAAAAAATATTCTACCAACAGCATGGGGGTTTTTCCCTAAACTTTGGAAAATTTCCTCCTTTATCCCCGGCGGTACAATTTCTAAGCTGGGATCCAGCCCTACAACCGTTGGATTTTCCCTATCCTTAATCTTTTCAATTAAATGATCCATCACGATAAATTACCTCCCCATTTGCCATGGTCATCAGGACCTTCCCCTGTACTTTCATACCTTTAAAAGGCGTATTCCTAGCCTTTGAATGGAAATAGCTAGGCTCTATTTCTAACAGCCTGTCCTTATCGATAATAGCCAGGTCAGCCACCTTGCCAGGAGATATAATTCCCCTGTCTATGCCTAAGATATCCGCAGGGGCCCCGCTCATTCTCTCAATAAGTTTTGATGGTGAAATAAGATTTTTCTTTACAAGTTCAGTATATCCTAAAGAAAATGCCGTTTCTAGGCCAACAATCCCGAAGGCCGCATCTTCCAGGGGTATTTCCTTTTCCTCATCCGAATGGGGGGCATGGTCAGTAGCAATGGCATCTATGGTCCCATCCCTGAGCCCTTCTATTATCGCTATCCTATCCTCCTCACCTCTTAGAGGTGGATTCATCTTTGCCATACCATTCTCTGCTAGAACATCCTTTTCTGTCAGGCTGAAATAATGGGGTGCTGTTTCCGCTGTCAACTTAAGCCCCCATGATTTAGCTAATCTAATAAGATCCACACCAGCCTTGGTGCTTATGTGGCAGAGGTGAAGCCTGCAGCCTGTATATTTTGCCAAAAAAATATCCCTTGCTACAATCAGTTCTTCAGCTTCCCTAGCTATCCCTGGAAGCCCTAGCTCAAAAGAACGGCTGCCCAGGTTCATAACCCCGCCCGACAAGGCTGGCTCCTCCGGATGGGAAAACACAGGTAGGCCTAACAATCTAGCCGATTGCATAGCCTCTATCATTGTAGCTACATCTGCTACTGTCTTTCCATCATCGCTTATAGCAGCTATTCCCCTCCCCGACATTTCATGGCACCTGGTCGATAAACCTATAAGGTCCTTGTAGGCAGTCAGTTCCTTCCCTTCCAACCCCTTAGTAATGGAGGATACTGGCAAAATATTTACACCGCAGGCCTTCTTTCCCCTTTTATCCACATAGACCACTCTGTCAATGCTATCAATGACCGGATTTGTATTGGGCATGCAACAGACAGTGGTATAGCCTCCCGCAGCAGCTGCATTGCTTCCCGTATAAATATCTTCCTTATATGTCTGACCCGGATCTCGGAAATGAACATGAAGGTCAATAAATCCCGGGACAAGCCATTTGCCCTCAGCATCGATGACCCTTGCCCCTTGTGCCGGCTCAGTCCCAGTTTCTAAAAGCTCAACAATCCTTCCATTTTCTATAATTAGGTTCAATTTCTTTTCAATATTATTCCTGGGACTTATTACGCAACCACCCTTTATGAAGAATTTCATTTTTTATATCCCCCTTTAAACATACTATATCATCACAGTATTCACAACGGTACTCGCGATTTTCACGATCTATTAAATGAAATATGTGGGGGGCATTTCCCTCTATAGAGGTTACGCATCTAGGGTTCCTGCAACGAATGATATTTACCACCTTTTCAGGTATCTCCAGCTTAATCTTTTTTACGACCCTGTGGTTTTCTATTATATTTACCGTTGCCATATTGTCGATAAGGCCCAAATTTGTAAGGTCTAGGTCAACTACATCTTTTATTTTTATAACGTCTTTACGGCCATGTTTTTTGCTATCAGCATTCATTATAAATGCTATCGTATGCTTAGATGTATCAATGTCTAAATAATTTAATATTTTTGCCCCCATTCCAGCAGTTATATGGTCTATTACAATGCCTTTTTCTATGCTTTGAATAACCAGCATCATCCTACCCTCCTCACTTCATCGGTATCTACTCCTAGCAGTTTCATAATAAGGGCCATTCTCACATACATACCGTATCTAGCCTGCTTAAAGTACATAGCCCGCGAATCCAAATCCACCTCTGGTGAAATTTCATTGACCCTTGGTAATGGATGCAAAACTATCATATCCTCCCTGGCCAAGCTCATCTTTTCACCATTTAGAATGTAAGTATCCTTGAGTCTGACATAGTCTTCCTCATTGAAGAATCTTTCTTTCTGTACCCTTGTCATGTAAAGTATATCCAGATTCCCAATTACATTTTCCAACCTCCTCACTTCCTCAAAAGCTATCCCCTTCTTTTCAATTACTTCTTTGCGTATAAAAGCGGGGATTACTAGTTCTTCCGGTGAAATTAGGACGAATTTTATCTTGTTATATGCGGACAGGGCCTTGATCAGGGAATGAACGGTCCTGCCAAACTTCAAGTCACCACAAAAGCCTATGATTAAATTATCGAAATGTCCTTTAGTGTGGAGTATCGTCATAAGGTCGGTCAAGGTTTGGGTAGGATGTTGATGGCCTCCATCCCCCGCATTTATTAAAGGAATTTGGGATACGCCCGCCCCTACCTTGGGTGCCCCTTCCTTAGGATGGCGCATTGCAATGATATCTGCATAACAGGATACTGTCTGTATCGTATCAGCAATACTCTCTCCCTTCATGGTAGAGCTAGAGCCAGCCTCGGAAAAACCGATAACCTGGCCCCCTAATCTCAACATAGCAGCCTCAAACGACAGCCTTGTCCTAGTGCTGGGCTCAAAAAATAGGGTAGACAATAACTTTCCTTTGCAAACATGGGCATAGGCCCCAGGATTGTCCATAATCTTTTCCGCTAATTCAAATATTTCTTCCAATTCCACTGGAGTAAAATCCCCCGGCTCCAATAAATTCCTACCTTTTAACACAAGCCATTCACTCCTTTCCTGCCTTCTAGGGCAAACAAAAAGCCTTCCGCTTGGAAGGCTAATAAATCAATGGGAAGAATGAAGGATGTTACCAGAAAGAAGGGACAAGGGTTTTGCAATTCGTACCCCCCTCCAATCCTATCAAGTTCTCGTTCAATTACAATCATATATCTTCCTCACTCACTCTTAAAAATGTCTATCTCCAGTTGGTTATACTACCACGCAGTCAGCTGTATGTCAAACGGTTTTTTGTTATATTAGTGTCATTATAAAGCACAAATGATATTGTCACTTCAGAAGCACAAATGATATTGTCACTTCAGAAGCACAAATGAAAATGACACACAAGGTTGGTACAATGGGGCTAAGGGGGTGCTGCTATGTTGATCAGGGTGGCACTATCCACAGCATACAGTTTGATAAGCAGGAAAA
>CAZMMB010000074.1:0-7411 GCA_964567325.1 uncultured Oscillospiraceae bacterium | reverse complement strand
CCGCAGCAACCACCTAGAATTGAAGCCCCCGCAAAAAGCATTTTTTCCATATATGTTGCGAATGTCTTTTCATCTACATCATACCGGGTTTCACCCCCAACCATTTTAGGCATTCCTGCATTAGGCTGGACCATCACAGGTATCTTTGAATGACTGACAATCTCTTCGACGATAGCTAGCATTTGTTCCGGCCCCAAAGAACAGTTGACCCCTAGTGCATCTACGGCTAAATCCTGGACCATTGTTACAAAAGTTAGGGGGTCTGATCCCATGAGCATCCTGCCGTCCTCCTGAAAGGTTACTGTGACAAAGAGGGGTAAATCTGTAAGTTCCCTTACGGTCACTATTGCAGCCTTTAGCTCGTGCAAATCACTCTGGGTTTCTATTAAAATTAAATCTGCTCCAGCCTCAATCCCCGGGATGACTTGTTCCCTGTATAAGTCGCAAACCTCCTCAAATTCAAGCTCACCAGTTGGTTGCATTAGTTTTCCGATTGGTCCTAGTGCAAGGGCTACATACTTTTCTCCTTTTTCCAAACAATCCTTTTCATACTCATAAACCGCTTCTTTTGCTAGCCCCACAGCCTTGCTTATAATCTGCTGGACTGTATAGCCACATCCTTGGCTTTTAAGTCTATTAGCACCAAAAGTATTGGTGCTAATTATATCACTTCCCGCAATTAAATATTGCCGATAGATATCTTTTATAATTTCTGGATGCCTGAAGTTGAACATCTCCGGCACCTTCCCTAGCTCTAGACCAGATTTTTGAATCATGGTGCCCATTGCGCCATCAAATATCAAGGGTCTTTGCTTTAACAACTGCCTGATTTTCATAGCCCGCCTCCTCCCCGCAATTTTATCACAGGGCAATCGTATGTACAATAATCACACTAAGAACTTTGCAAGCTTCTAATATGCTCAATATTACCCATAATTCTTTTAGCTGTCTCCGGCTTATTCATAGTATAAAGGTGTATACCTCTGACACCCCAAGCCATTAGATCTATGATCTGTTCAATAGCGTAGGCCTCCCCCGCCTCTTTTAAGGCCTCCTGATTGTTCTCGTACCGGTCAAGAATCCTCTTGAATTTAGGGGGAATAGAACAACCAGACAACTGGGTTATACGCAAAATCTGATTTTTATTAAGCACTGGCATTATCCCCGCGGAAACAGGCACATCTACCCCAGCTAAATCAATTTCATCCATGAAACGGTAAAAGATTTCGTTATCGAAAAATAGCTGGGTAATTAAAAAGTCCACCCCATGGTCAACTTTCTCCTTTAGGTATTTAATATCCTTTATCTTGCAATCACTGTCTATATGTTTTTCCGGATAACATGCTGCACCGATACAAAAGCCTTTCTCCCTTTTAGCCTCCTTGACCAGGTCACTAGCATATTCATAATTAAGGGGGGTTGGAAAAACGAAATTCGGATCCTCGGGGATATCTCCTCTTAGAGTCAAAACATTTTCTATATTATTCTCTCTCATCTCATTGAAGGTTTTCCGTATATCTTCTTTTGTGGAAGAAATACAGGTTAAGTGGGCCAGACTTTCAATCTTATAATCATTTTTGATCTTTGATGCGATTTCTACTGTCCTATCCTTTGCTTTCCCCCCAGCCCCATAAGTCACACTTATAAAATCCGGTTGTATATCTGACAAAGCATCAAGGGTTTTAAAAATTGTTTCCACCGGCGATGTCAGTTTTGGTGGGAATATTTCCAGAGATACCACGGTCTTTTTTGAAGCGAACATGTCTTTAATTTTCACAATCTATTTCCTCCTTTTCATAGAATACCCGGTATAGGTAAAGACCCCCGGGGGGTGCTGTATGGCCTGCCTGCCTCCTATCGCAGCTTTTAATAATATTTATAATTTCATCAGGTGGAATTTTTCCCAAGCCTATATCTACAAGGGTTCCAGCTATAATCCTTACCATATTGTACAAGAACCCATCCCCTATAATCTCTATCTTTATTCTTTCGCCCTCTTTTGAAAGCTTTACACTGTACACTGTTCTAACAGTTGTTTCCGGTATCTTGCCACCCGATGCCATAAAACATCTGAAATCCTGCCTGCCCTTCAAACTTGCAGCTGCTTTCTCCATGGTTTTCATGTTCAAAGGCTTGTCAACATAATAGGAATAGTTTCTTTGCATTATATTCGGTTTACATGAATTATCAATTACATAGATATACTTCTTTCCAAGAGCCTGGAAGCGGGAGTGGAATTCATTGTCTACTTCCTCTGCCTTTAATATCCTTACATCGCCTATTGACAAACAACGATTTGGGATCAGCAACCTGTTTGCAGCAAGGGGAATTTTTTCAACTGGTATGCCAAAATCTCCTTTGAACGAAGCCATTTGTCCAAAGGCATGAACGCCGCTATCAGTACGGCTGGCCCCATGCAAGAGGATTTCCTGCTTACATAAAATAGAAAGAACCCTTTCAAGTTCCCCCTGTACCGTGCGACAGCCAGGCTGGCGTTGCCAACCAAAGAAATCTCTTCCATCATATTCTATAGTGAGTAAGATATTTTTCATGAAATCAGTATATCACAAAAAGAAAGGACTTTCAGTTTAATCCATTGACCACAATTCCTCTTGGGAGGGGACAGGATTGTCCGGTCTATGATATGCCAACTTGGAAATGTTAATTAAATGCTTATAGTCCAGGTTTTCAGAAATGCTGTTGTTACCCCATGAACCACAACCCAAGGTATTTGTCGGGGCTAATCCATTGAAATAGCTCCCCCCAGCCGAGCTGGCACAGCTTTGATTAACCACAAGCCTGCTCACACTAAGCCGGTCAGCTAGATACTCAATGTTCTCTACATTGTTTGAATGGATAGCTGCACTATGGCCTTTACCTTCAACTTCAATATTTGCTTTGGCTATCTCTACTGCTTCTTTAAAACTTTTATAGGGGAAAATTGCAATAACTGGACACATTTTTTCCTTGGACAAGAGGTCATCCTGTCCAAACCCATCAGCAACTATTGCAATCATCTTGCATTCAGATGGCAATTTTACGCCGGCCATTCTAGCTATAGCCTGGACTGACTGCCCTACCGCATGCCGGTTCATAGCACCATCGGGAAAAATAGCCTTCCTAAAAGCTTCTTTTTCCTCAGCCTCAGTAACTAGGTAAGTCCCGTTCTTTATAAACTCCCTGATTATCTCTTCATAGTGGTCTAAGGGGATTATAGCACTCTGCTCACCTGAACAAATTATCCCGTTATCGAAAATCCGTCCGGCTATAATTTTAGGAACCGCTTCCCCGAAATCTACATCCTTATCTATGATGCACTGCACATTGCCCGGCCCCACCCCTAAAGCAGGCCTTCCACTGCTATATGCTGCCTTGACCATACCGGCTCCACCAGTAGCAATAACTACATCTGCACTGGATATTAAGGTCCTGGTATTAACCCTAGATTGTTGGTCTAGGATTTGTAGCAAATTTTTAGGCGCCCCTAGCTTATCTAGCCCTCTGTTAATTAAGTCAACCGTCTTAGTGCTGGATTTAATGGCCTTATGATGGGGAGTAAAGATAATAGAATTTCTGCCCTTCACCGCAAACATAGCATTGCTCATAGGTGTAACAATGGGGTTTGTCATTGGGGTAATAGCAGCTACGACACCCATGGGTTTAGCCACATCGACAATTCCCCTGTCCTCATCCCTATTAATTATACCCACACTTTTTTTATTTTTTAAACTGTTCCATATTATAGAGGCTTTACCCTTGTTTTTAGCAACTTTATCCTCATATAGGCCCATATTCGTTTCTTCAACAGCTAATTCAGCCAATTGCTCAGCATTATCGTAAACTGTCTTGGCAATAATCATTACCAGCTGGTCCACCTGTTTTTGGCTATATTTATCAATTACAGCCTGGGCCTCCCTTGCCCGGCTTATATAACTATCTATATAAACCTTACTTGCCAAAACTTCCTGGCTTGCACTAGTTTGCTTTTTCACTCCCATTCGCCTATCCTCTATTTTCTCCAAGAACTTTTTAGATCAACTATTTGATTGAATACCCTATTATCCTCAGTGTACAATTTCTCATCTGCAACATAGTATCCCTGACGGAAGAACTGGAATCTTTCTCCGGCCTTGGCAGAAGAAAGCGAAGGTTCAGCCATGGCTTCCATAATCTTCATTGAGTTTGGATTAACAATATTTTCACCTTTTTCATCCTCTATCATAAGGTAATCATACATTCTGACTTCAATGGGTAAAGCAGTCTTAGCGTCTACCCAGTGGATTGTTCCTTTTACCTTTCTCCCTTTGAACCCGCTCCCACTCTTGGTTTCAGGATCATAACTACATCTAAGCTCTATAATTTCCCCCTTGGAATCTTTAATTACCTCATTGCAGGTTATGAAATAAGCCCCCTTGAAGCGCACTTCGTTTCCTGGAAATAGTCGGAAGTATTTTTTTACAGGGACTTCCATAAAATCTTCCCTTTCAACATAAAGTTCTCGTGAAAAGGGCACCATTCGATTGCCCATACTTTCTACTTCCCCATTGTTTTCAATCTCCACTTCCTCGCTAGTATCTTCCGGATAATTAGTTATTACTAGCTTGATGGGGTCCAATACCACCATACGGCTCTCAACTCTTGTCTTTAAATCTTCCCTTATGCAAAACTCTAACAAGGACACATCTACCCTACTATTAGCCTTAGCAACCCCTATGCGGTCACAGAAATCCCTGATTGCCTCAGGTGTATAACCTCTACGCCGTAGACCAACTATTGTAGGCATTCTCGGATCATCCCAGCCTTCAACATCCTGCTTATCCACAAGAGCTTTCAAATAGCGTTTGCTCATAAGGGTATTTGTTATATTCAATCTTGCAAACTCAATTTGTTGGGGGGGCATTTCCCACTCCAGCTCTTGAAGCACCCAATCATAAAGGGGTCTGTGATCTTCAAATTCCAAAGTGCATAAAGAATGGGTTATCTCCTCAAAAGCATCTTCTAGGGGATGGGCATAGTCATACATAGGATATATGCACCACTTATCCCCGGTGTTGTGGTGGGATACATGGGCTATACGATAAATTACAGGATCCCTCATATTCATGTTTGGAGAAGCCATATCTATTTTAGCCCGAAGTACCTTTTCTCCATCCCCATATTTTCCATCTTTCATTTCCTTAAATAGTTTGAGGTTTTCATCCACTGTCCTTTTCCTATAAGGGCTTTCAATCCCCGGTTCCGTGAGCGTTCCCCTGGTAGCCCTGATTTCCTCCGCAGTAAGGTCACACACATAGGCGCTCCCCTTTTCTATTAACTGGATAGCGCAATCAACCATTTTATCGAAATAATCTGAGGCGAAGAAAAGTTTGTCCCACTGAAAACCCAGCCATTGGACATCCTCCATTATGGATTCTACATATTCTGTTTCCTCTTTTTCTGGGTTGGTATCATCAAACCGCAGATTGCACTTTCCCCCGTACTTCTGCGCCGTTGTAAAGTTTAGACAAATGGATTTAGCGTGACCTATATGGAGATAACCATTCGGTTCAGGCGGAAATCGCGTATATACAGGCCTATCCCCATATGTTTTATTTTCAAGGTCCCTATCGATAATATTGTGTATGAAGTTGGTAGTTTCTCTTTCCTCGCTCATGAAGTTCCCTCCTTTTACCCCCATAATAGCCTTATCGTTTCTTTTTTCTCTGCTGCTGTTTACTACCCTTGCTCCTTACCTGCTGCTTTTGCCTTTCTTTTTCTTTCTTAGCTTTTGCTTTTTCCCTGGCAAGCCTTTCATCAATAAAGCCTTGAGGGGTAGAATATCCTTTTTCCGAAATCGGCCTTGCTTTCTTTACCCTCTTTACACCAGGTCTTGGTGGTTCATCATATTTCTCTTCATCTTCTCCCTGTCGCTGGGCAATTTTGGCTTTGCGTCTTTCTACCTGGGCTTTTTTCTTTTCAGCCCGTGCCACCACATCCTCAACTGATTTTCCTGTTCTTCTCGCCTCTTTATAGGGATTAACTTTTTGATTTTCGCTGGCGGATTCCTTCTTAGCCTTCATCTTGGAATCAAAAACGGAGAAGACCACCATCCCTCCTATCATTATCATCATAAGGAACATATATCCTTTGCTATCAGTCTCTGTATTTCTTGTGGAAAAATTCAATACTAGTGCTTTATCTAATGTACCGCCACTTGCACTTTGCATCCCATCAAGAACCTTTACAGTGTAGGAAGTGTTTTGTTCCAAAGCATTGTTAATTTGCAACCATACCTCATTAGGATATTTTATCTCGTTATAGAGAGGTTCGAAATCGATGACCTGCCCTTGTGAATCGGTAATGGCAAATTTCTTTGCATTAGCTGCTATACTTGCCTCATCGCTGATTTTTTCGGAAAAGACCAGCTTAATTGCTACGTTTTGTGGGTTTAGATTAGCCTTTCCCTCCTGGGGAAAACTTTCCACCAATGTTAACCCTGTTGCAAAACTGAAGCCCGTAGTTATAAGTATTATCATTATTGAGAGGCACAATACCCTGCCAAATCTTTTCATAATTTGTTATCCTCCTGCTGCATCTTTTGAGTTGATTTTTGTTCCCTTAACTTTTTAAAAAATTCTTTCATTAGTTGGCTGCATTCCTCTTGAAAAATCCCCCAGTAGATATTGGGATTATGGTTCAATCTCCTATCTCCGGGAATGTTCATAAGGGATCCGCAGGCCCCTGTCTTGGGATCCATTGCCCCAATGTAGATATTGTCTAGCCGGGCCAGCACAATTGCGCCTGCACACATGGCACAAGGCTCAGCTGTTACATAAATATTTGATCCAGACAGGCGCCAGCCCCCTAAATTCTTGGCAGCCTGGCGGATAGCAATAGTCTCCGCATGGGCTGTTGGATCTTTCAGGCCTTCTGTGCAGTTGTGTCCTCTCCCCACTATCTTGCCCCTATGCTCAATGATGGCCCCTACAGGGACCTCACCAGCCAAAAATGCCTTCTTGGCTTCAATCAGGGCCTCTTTCATAAAAAAATCCGGGGTCACATTATCACCTGACACACTTTCTGAGGTCGGGAGCATCGATCCTCGGTTCTTTATTTATTCTTTCTTAGCTAAACTATATTATCACAAAAAAACGCCTATTACAATGCGTTTAGAAATTTTGACTTTCCTCTTATAAAGCACAAATGATATTGTCACCTTAGAAGCACAAATGAAAATAGCAGGTCTTTTTATTGTGGCCATCATGGACTTGATGTAGTTTGATGTGGGCCTTGCAAAAAGTATTGCAAATAATGAGCAAAATTTACGGTTGTGTGTGAAAAAACCAGTCGAAATGCACACACAACTGTAAATTTTGTTCATATTAGGCCATTTCAAGTGAAAAATCCACACACAACTGTAAATTTTGCTCAA
>CAZMMB010000073.1:6139-7443 GCA_964567325.1 uncultured Oscillospiraceae bacterium | reverse complement strand
GGTAAAAGGCTCAGCTGCTATTCACTAATAAATCCGGCGGATAATAAGATTTCTCTTGCTTTTTCTTCATTGGATTCATTCACCAGAACCACCGGCCCTGTACAACCCATGCCTGTCTCTGCATATATGGACTTTGCCCACAGGCAGCCTGCAGCATCCTCTATATCCATGACCTCAATACCCGAAATCTCTACAGTTACTATTTCTTTAGGTGGAATAGGAACTTCCTCCGATTTTTCCCCACCATCAGAAGGCCCCCCGGCCCCCCCTTTATTTCCCGTCTTTAAAGATTTCAATATTTCTTTAAGCCCGGCTTTGTTTGCCTTTGCAAACTCCTCTGCTGCCTGCCTTGACCAGTTGTTTCTCACTAATTGGCCTGCGTACTCAATAGCTCCTGCTATAACAGGGGCACCCGATGCTCTTGAAACAATCATAATCAGCTTGCTATAGCCTTCACCTATTCCAGGTCCATATCCGTAACCTAGGGACTCACAGCTACCTCCTGTGGTATATGCAGAGAAGATCTTCATCATCAAATTTCCGGTTAGGGTATCCATGACCATTATATCCGAAGAGGCTGACAATAGATCGTTACCTCTCATTACGATTCCCCCATCAGACCTTTGTGATTCAGCAAATTCAATATCATATCCTCTGCCTTTAAGTTCTATCAGGGCTTTCTCAACATGCCTAGCCCCATCCACATTGGCAATACCCACTGTAGGTTTTTCAATTCCACAGGCTTTCGCTGCAATTATGCCATGGATAGCATTTTTCACCATACCTTCAACCCTATCCACAGAAGATGTGCCGGTTGTGGTGGCTATATACATTTCCTTTCCCTTGCCCGGCGTAATTACCCTGCCTACAGTTGATACCCCTATAGGGAAAGGATAGTGCATGGCAACAGCCCCTTGAATCTCACCTTTGGCCAGCATAGCTTCCATTTTTTCATGACCATCTTCCCCATCAATAACAATTACCCTACAACCTTTTCTCTCCGCCAAAGCGACAGCCTGGTTTGTATTATCACTTCCTAGCTCACTCCCGTGGGCCACAAGGCCTATAAGGGGGACATCTGCAAGAGTCGCAGCCTGCAATCCCTTGGCAGTCACCTCTTTACCTTTGTTTTTTTCTATGACAATGGACACCCCATCAAAGAGATTTGTCATCCGGCCTAAAAAGAGGCTTCCTTTGCCCACTATCATGGCTTTTTCAATTTTCTTTTCAAGAATAGCTTTTCTTCCAAAGCCAAGATAAGGAACCCCAGAAGGTATATGGCCTTGGGTAGGCGCCCAACCTGG
>CAZMMB010000073.1:5486-6129 GCA_964567325.1 uncultured Oscillospiraceae bacterium | reverse complement strand
CCTTTCCAGGGCACCCTGCCTGACTCCCAGGGCGGCTATCATCTTGTAGTTAGCCTCAGGAACATCCCCCGCACCTGCAGGTTTTGTAACATCGGGATTCTGCATTTCCGCTGCATATTTATCTATATCTGTAATTTTTAGGCCCGCTTTTTCCAAAGGCTCAGTGACCAAAGAACTGATTACCGCCTGGGGTGATGAACCTGTTCCTACCTTGTGCCAGCCTACAATATCCGTGTTAATCTCAGGATTAACATCGTCATTTCCGCTTATTAAGACTGCGAAACCACCCATAACATCTTCTAAAATTGGTAGACCCTTTTTAACATGGTCCTTCCCATTCATCCCCAGCTTAGTGGTGGTACCCCCTGCAAATACTACTACATTTTTGTAAGTCCCGGCCTTCACTAGCGATGCACCTTTGATCAAGGCGTGAACAGGTGCTGCACAGAAACCCCTCGTGTCCGATCCTGTTGCATTGACAAGCCCAGCTATTTCAGCCTCAGCCTTTGCGAAGTTGCCGCCACCTCTTTGGTTCATATCGCCACAGGCCTCTTCGCTACAATCTATAACATAATCTATTTCCTCTTTGGCGACCCCCACATTGTTAATGAGGTGAAGGAGGGATAGGACACCCGTCGCCTTA
>CAZMMB010000073.1:0-5476 GCA_964567325.1 uncultured Oscillospiraceae bacterium | reverse complement strand
CTTATATACAATGTTCTCTAAAAGTATTTCTGCTGTTAGCGATGCGTCTAAATCATGGCCTTTTTTAACATAGCCCACTAATTTCCCCTTGTTGTAAAGGGGATGGGAATGCCCCTCATCTACAGCTTTTTGTATTGCGCTGTGATCAAGGCCTTCCTTCAAGCGGTCTAGGATAGAATCATCTAGCAGGGGATGGGCTTTCAATTTTCCCTTGATTGACTCAACAAAATCCCTGTCGAGGTAAACTAAATCGAAGACATCGCACATCTGTACAAGGCCCAAGAATTCATCCTGGGGCATGATTTCACCAAAGCTGCCATACCTTTCTTTAGATCTTGCCTCCTTATCATACCAAGGCAATTCATAGTCCCTAAGATCATCAGGTTCCATGTTCCCTATATATACCTGGTTAGGTGCATAGTCTAATACCTTGTCGTAGCTGCGAATGTGGTCGGGAATAACTTTCAAATACTCTGAAGAAGGATTTACGGCCCTTTCAGTAGTCTGCGTCGTTCCATTATGAATCACAAAATCCGGCCCATGAACCAAGATATAACTTGTTCCCTTTATAACTGCATTTCTATTCATATATCCTCCTTCTAATTTGCAGAAGGCGACCTCAGTACTGATACTTAGGCCGCCTTTTACATTCAATGTCTAGTACTTAGTATACTGGTCTCGAATGGCTGTCATTTCTTTGATTATCTCATCTACATCCAGCACCATTTCCATCATGCTGACCTGCTCATCATAGACAGCCTCATCAATTTCCTTTTTAATTTCCGGTTCACAAATGTGATAAACTTTGAGTCCCAACGAGACTCCCGCCAATGGACCTGCATAAGTAGGATCCCCTGCTGTAACGGTTTCCGCTGCTAAGCCAGCAGCTTCACCTTCCGCTGCGCCTAAAAGAACCACTAGGTTCTCGGGCCCATGCAGATCAGAGTATTCCTTAACCCTTTTTTGATTTTCCAAATCCATTGCTCCTGCGGCAGTTCAGACAAAGCATTCCGTTGAAGAAAATACTATCTCCGCCCCAGCCGTCTTAGCACAATCGGAAATTGCCGGCCCAGGAATGCCATCTCTGTCGCCGATAACAATCACTTTCTTGTCTTTTAATATTGACATTCTCTTCCTCCTTTTTATATATATTTTTTGATCATGGACTCAATGTTGGATTCTGTGGCATCATCTTTTACAAGTTCGTCTAGTTTTTCTCCACCTTTATAAATAGCAATCACAGGAAGCCCTAATACCTTTTGACTAATTGCAAGCCTCCTAGCTTTGGTGGTATTAAGCTTTGTAAATTTGATTCTATCACCATATTTTTCACTGAAGGCTTCCACTGCAGGCATTAGGGCTGCACAAGGTGCACAGCCATCGCCATAAAAATCTACTAAAACATAGCCTTCCGCCTCTAAAACTTCCCCGCTAAAAGTGTCTTTGTCTACTGTAATCATTTTTTTACCTCACTTTATAAATCTGCTAAGTATTTTTCCACCTGCGTTGCTGCGATAGCTCCGTCTGCCGTGGCAGTAACCACCTGGCGAAGTGACTTCACTCTAATATCCCCCGCGGCAAATACACCTTCAATGTTTGTTCGCATATTGTCATCGGTTAGGATATAGTTGTTTTCCATATCTATTTCCCCTTGATAGAGTTCCGTCTGGGGTCTGAATCCTACGAAGATAAAGACGCCGAACATACCATCTTCGGGATCCGCCTTCACTTCTTTTAATTCCTTGCTTTTTACATTTTCAACAATCATTGAATCCAGCAGCTCGTCTCCCTTTAATTCCTTTACTATGCTATCCCACATAAAGTGGATTTTCGGATTTGCCATAGCCTTCTCCTGAATAGATTTTGTGGCCCTGAGCTCATCCCTCCTATGAATAATTGTAACCTTTCTTGCATATTTAGTAAGAAAAATCGCCTCCTCAACTGCGGCATCTCCTCCCCCCACAACATAGACCTCTAAGTCACTGAAAAAAGCCCCGTCACAGGTAGCGCAGAAGGATACTCCCCGCCCTGTAAATTCATTTTCTCCGGGACAGCCTATCAATGCAGATTTTACACCATTTGCCAATATTACTGTCCTTGCTTGATAAGTATTTGAAAGTCCCTTTACAGTTTTTACTTGTCCTGAAAGATCCGCTTGACTGACTGTATCGTATACAGTTTCTGCACCAAACTGCTTTACTTGCTCCTTCATTCGATCTATCAAGCTTTGCCCCGATTCATCTTCCACTAAAGATCCGGGATAATTGGCGATTTCCGCTGTGTTGACAATTTGGCCACCTTCTCTGCCCTTCTCAATGATTAGGGTGTCAAGCCTGGCCCGTCCAGCATAAAGGCCTGCTGAAAGGCCGGCAGGGCCTGCACCGATTATTATCAGATCATATACTTTGCTCATACTATCCTCCTTTATTCAAATACTGTTTGTTCTGTTATTTCTGTGGACAGAGCATCCAAAGCCTTATCCAGTAACTTTCTTCTGATTTCCTTTTCCTCTTCCAAAGGCAAATTAGGATTTCCTAAAGGGTGAGGTATTGCTATAGTGGGAACTATCCGATTAGCCCCAACTGTCAAGGAAATGGGCACTACAGTACACATGTGTACGACAGGAATACCAACTCTTTCAATTTCTTTTACCATCGTTGCCCCGCAACGAGTACAGGTTCCTCAGGTGGAGGTGAGAATTACGGCATCAACCCCATCTGCCACCAGCTCCTTGCCTATTTCCTCCGCAAAGGCTTTGGCACTTGCTACAGCAGTTCCATTACCAGTAGTGGAATAAAAATATCTATGGAGTTTACCTATCTTTCCTTCCTTTTCAAATTCCCTCAATACATCTACAGGCAAAACTCTGTCTGCATCCTGGTTGGCATAAACTGGGTCATGACCCCCATGGGCTGTCTCATAGGTAGCCTCCGTAAGGTCTGATACCCCTTCTATATCATATTTCCCATATTTTGAAGCACTGGAGGATTCTATATGGTCCGGGTTACCCTTGGGCACAATCCCCCCTGATGTTACCAAGGCAATAGTAGCCTGGGAAATGTCCTTTATAGCAGGGTTAGGCGTCACCCGATCAAAGTCAGGCATTGGAAATTCAGTTAGGTATGGTTCCCCCTTCAATTTTGCCAAGAGCATTTCAACCGCCCTTTCCGATCCCCTCTTTTTATCAAAGAAATTGACCCTTATGCCACTGGGTATATAACCCTCCTCCTCGGCAGATCCAATTTCCTCCCCTGAGGCTAATTTCAAAGCCAATGCTGTCATTACTTTCACTGCATCTCTCATCCCAGCTGCGGAATCCCTGGTTTCTATGATATACACTTCTTTTTTAAAGCTATCTGCCCCAGGATTCTCTATATACATCCCTGTTACCGCTGGTATCTTTAGCTCTTTCTTCACTTTGGAAGCCACAGTACCACAAGCCATCCCATACCTGCCTGCATTAAAAGCCGGCCCGGCTATGACCAAGTCAGGTTTGAAGTTCTTTATAAGATTTAAAACCTCTTCTGCCGCTGTTTCCAAATTCTCATTGAAGTAGGAATCACCGCAAATAACTGTCCCAACTATTTCAGCCTTTTCGCCAAAAGCTGCATTAAAGGCCATCCCCGGTCCAACAAAGCCCTCCCTGGCTTCCGGTCTATGATCTGCCTTTTCTTCACCGCCAATTTGAGCAAAAAACTGGTTGATATAATGTACTATTCTTAACTTTCCCATTCTTATCCTCCTACCTGGCTGACAGCTTGTTATAGCCCAGCTCATTGGTTGCGCCTATAATAACCTGTAGTTCAACCTCAATAGACCCATCTTCCTTTAGACTGCCATCAAATCCCCCTGCTATTGTATCTACCGATTCCAAATGTCCAATCACCCTGTCCATAGGAGGCAATTCGATTAACATGTTGGCATTTCCCCCCGTAACCACTGCATCTGCGCGGGCATCCGCATCAGCCAATGATTGGGATGCTCCATCCCTGCCAGCAAATTCATCGGTTATGATAACCGTCTTTATACCCTTTTCCTCTATTTTCCTGCAATTCATCATTAAATCTGTGTCCGGATTACCGAAGCCTTCCTGGGAAATGATGACCCCATCAGCCCCCAGAAAATCCGCCAGCTTAGCTGACCAGTCGGAGGATCTTACTTTATCTGCCAGATAGACATTTTCGTTTGTTATTATCATCCCGATAAAGTTAAGTTCTCTTCCGTGCTTTGCGAAAAGATCTTGTA
This sequence comes from uncultured Oscillospiraceae bacterium, assembly GCA_964567325.1. Lineage (GTDB taxonomy): Bacteria > Bacillota > Clostridia > Peptostreptococcales > Anaerovoracaceae > UBA1426. The sequence goes on along the minus strand of CAZMMB010000073.1, from coordinate 1,231 downwards.
TTACCGGGTTGTTAAGGTGATGATAAGTAGTGTTTTTGTCGCAGGCTGAAACACAATTGCCGCTTATAATAGCCCCATCCATAGTTTCTGTGGGAAAAATCATAGTCGTCAGAGATTGTTTCATATCCACACCATACACATAGGTATCGTGGAGCAAACCTTGAGTCTGCAACATTTGGACATAGACAATCCTAGGCAGGCCCGGATATTTTTCATAGCTTTCTTTTAGGGAGGGAGTTTCAAAGGTTTCTACTTTATCTGCCTCTACTTCCCTAGCAAGCTCGCCTATATATGTTGCTGCCTTTAAGCCCGCCAACCTAACTGCCTTTTCATGAGCATGCTGGGCAAGGCCATCTATGGGTTGACATATTACAACAAGATTAATGAGCTTAGAAAAGGGTGTGTAGTCCGCTCCGGGGCCGGACATGTCAATTATACCTTCCTGAAAGCCCACTATTTTGCCTGTTGTTACCACTGCCATTCCCTTCAAGGCATTGGTTCTTCCACTCCCCACCGTATTTACTTTAGATACTATGCCAGGGAAAATACCTGCCTCACTGCCTAACTTAACGCGTGGTTCAATAACATCTTTTACAGGGAGAATGCGAGTACTTTCTCCAGGCTTTGCTACTTCAAAAGCAACAGACTTGATGTTCTCATCTTCCAAAAGATAGTTAGCTAAATCATCCTGATTTACATATAAAACACCGTCCTCCACCTTTGAAATACTGCCGAACCTAACATCTTTAATAAAGATATTTCCTAACTCCAATTTCATAACAATACTCCTTTTTTATACCACCAGACTTTTAAATGCAGATACAATCAGGCTGAAATCAATTTCTCTAAAATCTTCCAACAAATTCTCTTGTATATTATACCCATACTTGTTGGAATTCCTCATAAAATTATCATAAATTATTATGCTATTTTCTATCATCTCTAACGAATCGAAATCCAACTCTCCCCTCTTATCACTTATTAAAATAGATTTATAGGGAGTTTCGTTGGGCTTGACACTACCTGATAAAGGATGACTGAGCAAGCTGTGACCCTTATGAATTTGATCCCTCACATAGGTTAGGACTTCCCTATAAGACCCTGTTAGAAATTTTTTTGAGCAAGTAATTGTTTCGTCCTTTAAAACCTTTTCATTGTTTGTTACCAGAATCAATTATCTCTCCTTTCCCGAGTGTCTTTCTTTAATGCGAATGCGGTGAATACCTTTGAT
>CAZMMB010000072.1:4901-7525 GCA_964567325.1 uncultured Oscillospiraceae bacterium | reverse complement strand
AAGGTAGTGAAAGAAAACTTTAATATTACGGATATAATTATTGATTGTGATATCGCTGACCTTATCCCCTAAATCTTTTCTTCGTTCTGGGTAATTGTACATCTTTGATTCTTCTTTACTTGCTACAGTGTACTTCCCTCTTTCTTTGATATAGGTAATGTAATTTGTAATATGCTCTTCTTTTACATCCTTAAAATTAGATACATTATGCTCATCTTTTAGATATCTTGCAAAAATGATTAATGTCTGCTCGTAACTTTTGTTCGTTTTCTGGCTTAATCCTTTCATTACACAATGTTCCATGAAGTCATCAATTTGGTACTCAAACATAATAAAAAACTCCTCTCATTTACCCCAATAAATAAGAAGAGTTCATAGGTTTTTAGTAAAACAGTTTATTGCCTCAAAATTATGAGTTCAAAACATTTATAGGTTTGAGCAGTATCTTTATAGGCTCGGTCATTTTCTTAAACCCACTGATTGCAACACTTACGACGCCTTTCGTTCCAGTCGTAATTTGTCCGCAATAATTGCTATAAATTCGCTGTTGGTAGGCTTGCCCTTATCATTATGCACCGTATATCCAAATAAGTTATTAATTGTCTCTATCCTGCCTCGATTCCAAGCCACTTCGATCGCATGCCTTATAGCCCTTTCAACCCTGCTAGGTGTAGTGTTATTCATCTTTGCTATTGCCGGATAAAGTTCCTTTGTCACCGCTCCTAATAGGTCCATATTTTCAACCACCATGGTTATAGCATCCCGTAGATATTGATAGCCCTTAATATGTGCCGGGACACCTACCTCGTGGATTATGTTCGTAATATCTATTTCCAAGTTGCCATTACTCTCTTCTTTTATTAGGGCTGACTTCACAACATTAATCTTATTTTTTTGGTCTATCCCCTTCTGCTTATCATCGAAAAGTTGATGAATGCGCTTTGATAAAACACTTAGATCAAAAGGTTTGACCATGTAGTATTCGGCCCCCAGGTTGATTGCTCTTTGGGCAATTGACTCCTGTCCTACTGCACTTAGCATTACTGTTTTGGGTGCAGGCTTTACATCTAGGGCACTAAGCCGCTCTAGAACCCCTAAACCATCTAAGTGGGGCATTATCATGTCCAGAATTAATACATCTGGTTTCTCCTTCAAGACAGCTTCAACTGTCTGCATACCGTCGCTAGTGGCGAAAACGACATCAATATCATTTTGCATGCTAAAATAATCAGTAAGGATGTTGCAGAAATCTTTGTTATCGTCAGCTATACCAATTTTAACCTTGCCCATGGATTTCCTCCTTTTTTTGACTGAAACATACTTATTTATATAATATAAGCATTAACAACATAATATTATTAAAGTTATGACAATGCAAGGGGAATATTGTTCGAATTTTCCATAATATCAGCCAGCTTTCGACAATTGAGATGTCTGCTGAAGCATCCATTCGATATATATTCCGAAACCCTTTAAAGGATCGTTTACAAAGACATGAGTGACGGCACCTATTATTCTGCCATTTTGTATTATTGGGCTGCCGCTCATACCCTGTACTATACCTCCCGTTCGGCGGATTAGTCGTGGGTCGGTAACGGATATTACCATACTTTTAGTATTAGGTTTAATCTGTCTGTTCACCTTATCTATGTTTATCTCATATTTTTCTACCCGTTTCCCATCTACTGTAGTCAACATCCAAGCAGGCCCTTCAACAACCTGATTTTGGAAACCAATTGCCAAGGGTTCTGAAATAATAGGATTTTCATAAGAGCCATAAAATTTTCCAAAGATACCGTAATCGGTATTTGTTTCTAAATTTCCTAAGGGTTCATCCTCCTCATAAAAAACGCCCCTTATTTCACCAGGTGTCCCTGAAGTGCCAAGCTTCACCGACTCAACACTAGCACTTAACAATTGTCCCTTTCTAACCTTGAGAACATCCCCCGTATGCGGGTCAGTAATGGCATGGCCTAAGGCACCAAAATACCCTGTTGATGGATTGTAGAATGTTAAGGTCCCCAAACCAGCGGTTTTATCCCTTACCCAAACACCAATTTTATATAATCCATCATCTTTAGATTTGACAGGAACAATTTTTAAATAGCGGATGTCACCCCTTCGACTGATCTTTAGTCTTAAGGGACCTTTAATATTGTTAATAGCATCTTTGACTTCTTCATGGCTATCTACGGGTTCACTGTTTATAGCTATAATACTGTCTCCTATTTCTAGCCCCGCATCAATACCGGGATTGACAGAACTACCATCCTCGCCTGTTATCTCCTCAAGACCTACAACCAGCACCCCCTTAACATCCATTTTAACGCCTATAGGCTGACCGCCAGGAATTAATCTAGTTTCGGGCAGCACCTTAATAGTCACTTCTTTTAGGGGTAGATTTATTATCTTTGTTTCATCGGCAAATATTTTTATTTGATTAGGCAAACTGTTAAAAATAAGACCAGTGCCCGTAAATAACAAGAGGGATATTATTAGAAGTAATAGGGAGGGGAACCAAATTTTTGGCGGGTTTTTCTTCATAATTTAGCTTTCAAAATCCTGAAGAAGTTCCCTGAGTTCTTCCTCTGTTTCTATCATTATTCCTTCTGTAAGCATGGCCT
>CAZMMB010000072.1:0-4891 GCA_964567325.1 uncultured Oscillospiraceae bacterium | reverse complement strand
CTGAGCAAGGAAAATTCAATTTCTGTATTTTTTACGAATACCGGTTCCCCACGATCTTCATAGTAATATACATCTACCTTGCCGTTGCTTTCTTTGAGCAGGTAAAACCTTTCCTTTGTCTCCGGCCTAATTTCTTTTTGCTCTATTACAGGTTGATCAACGATTGGGGTCGATTGATTCTTATCAGGCGGAGTCGATTCCGGTGGATTGTTATCGTTTTGGCTTAGCAAGTAACCTACAGCTAAGAAAGCAATGATTACAAAAACATACCACCTACTTTTCAAAAAACTTTTTCTTTGACTAAACATTACCTCACCTCAAAATTAGTGTGGGCAATTTTATAGTATCTTATTCGACAACAATGAGATTTTTAAGTTTTTCAAATGTTTTTTCGCCTATACCACTGACATTTTTGATATCCTCAATTGTTTTAAAGCCACCATATTCCTTCCTATAGTTTATAATCTTTTCTGCTGTTGAAGGCCCCACCCCTGTTAATCTTTGTAACTGGGAAGAATCGGCTGTATTAATATTTATCAAGCCGCTTTTTTCTTCTAAGGCTTTTGTTACTTCCAGCTCAAGTTCTTTTTCACTGGGAATGTATATTTTGCTACTATCCAATACAAATTCTGCCAGATTAGTGTTCCTGGTATCCGCAGCCTCTGTCAGCCCCCCAGCCATTTCAATTGCTTCATATAGTCTTGAGCCGGCTGGAAGTATGTATACAGCAGGATTGACTACTTGGCCGGCTATATCAACGACAAGGACTTCATTTTCATTTAGATTTTCGGAAATCGTTTCTGATTCTCCTTTCGAAGAATTCAGGTCATCACCACCATGTTCTAACATAATCTTGTTATCTCCCCTGCCTCCTATAAAATAAAGGGCAATAAATAAGAAGATAAAAAGTAAAGCCGTTGCAATTATGCATGGCTTTTTATTCTTTAAAAAAAATTCATGACACCACCCCTTCCATGTATGCATTATACAACATTTACATTATTTGTCAATACATTCAAGGGGAATCATGTCCATATTATAAATTTCTAATCTTTCTATCCTTGCTACACCTTTTTGTAGTGGAAGTTTACAATATTCAAACAAGGATGCTAGCAATAATTCAGGATTTAAATTTGATTTGCTACCGGCATGGATTGTGGCTAAGATTGTATCAGTAAGATTATTCTTAGTGGTTAGGCTTTTAATCATGGGCCTTATATCTATTTCCGCTAGTTCCCTAGCTTTTTTTACAGGCTTGAGGACAATAATTGTATCTTGATCCAGGTAATTTTCAATCTGATCCTCTGTTGGAATAGTGTAGGCAGGGGGAAAAGAAATATCATAATCTGCAAAGCCTACCATGGATGCCATGCTTTTGCCCCCTCCTTCGATAGGATGGCAGCTTATCCCTGTAACACCATAAGGAAGCGAGCTGTTGAGCAAGCCTAGTAGGATGTTTCCATTTTGGCCTATAACCGTTTCAAATTCCAGATATTCAGCCTGGCTTGAATATCCTAAGGAAAGGGGTTGGGCAAAACTCATTTTGGGATGGGGATTGAATCCTTTAGAGTATACTAATTCCACCCCCAATCTTTTGAAGGTCCTGCGGAAAAGGCGCATGAGATCCAAGTGGGAGATATAGCGCAACGCCCCTTTTTTTTCAAACTTTAGTAGATATCTATTCATTGAATTCCTTCCTTTCACAGGGTGTAAATTTGTTAATTCCGCAAGCATTACAAACTGTTCGACAATCAGGGCTCGTTTCTTCCTTTAGGGCCTTATCCCATTCTGACCGAAGATACTTTTCACTCACACCACTATTGATCAAAGCCCAGGGCAAAACCTTGCCATTTGTGACTTTTCCCGAAGTGTAGAAGCTATAATCTATGCCCGCTTTGTTCAAAGCATGGAGCCATTTTTCATACTTGAAATGTTCTCTCCATCCATCGAACTTGCATCCCATCTCCCAGGCCTTTATTATTGCGCTGGACAAGTTCCTATCCCCTCTTGCCAACACTGCCTCAATATGGCTGGCTCCCGAATCATGATAGCTTAAATGTGCTCCTTTAATCCTTCTGAATTTTTCCCTTAAATAGTTGTGCTTTTGGTTGAATAATTGGGGACTGTCTTGGGCAACCCATTGGAATGGTGTGTGGGGCTTGGGCACAAAGTTAGAAATACTGATGGTTACTTTGAACCTTCCAGTTCTTTTTCCAACCCTGTCCTTGTAATAAAGGTCGGTTATTTTCTTTGCAATTTCTGCAATACCATCCAGGTCCTCAAAAGTTTCTGTTGGTAAGCCTATCATAAAATAGAGTTTGAGGGTATTCCATCCCATACTGATTGCTTGTCCCATGCTATTATAGATGTCATCGTCGCTGATATTTTTATTAATAACATCCCGCAATCTTTGTGTTCCAGCCTCAGGCGCAAAGGTAAGGCCTGTTTTCTTATACTGCTGTATTTCATTTAATACTTTAAATGAAAATGAATCTAGTCGTAATGATGGCAAGGATATAGCTACATTCTTATCCCTTCCAGTCTTAATTAAGTTCATGGCTAATTTTTCAAAATCGGAATAATCGCCGGTGGAAAGTGAAAGCAAGGACAGTTCGTCATAGCCTGTAGCATCCAATTGTTTTTCAATTAAGTTTATTGCGCAATCCATGGACCGTTCCCTTACGGGCCTATAGATCATCCCAGCCTGGCAGAACCTACACCCCCTGCTGCATCCGCGAAACAACTCTAAAACAGACCGATCATGTACAGTTTCCACAAAAGGCACAATGGGTTCAGTAGGATAAGCTGTCTGGTCCAGCTGGCTGATAATATTTTTATTTATAGAATCAGGGGCTGAAATTTCAGTCTTTTCAATTTTGTCTAATACATTATTTGCTCCATAGACTGGCTTGTAAAAAGATGGGACATAGATACCAGGCAGTTGGGATATGGTTAACATAAAATCGTTACGGTTACCCCCTGCCTTTTTCCACTCCCTATGGGCCTTGCAAATATCTACCAGTATTTCCTCTCCATCGCCTAGAACAAAGAAATCGAAGAAATCTCCCAGGGGCTCTGGGTTAAAAGCGCATGGGCCTCCTCCAATAATGAAAGGATCACTGTCATTCCTTTCAGCCCTTTTAAAGGGTACACCGGCCAAATCTAACATGTTTAGAATATTAGTATAGCTCAGCTCATACTGGAGGGTGAAGCCCACCATGTCTAAATTCTTTACAGGCCTTTTAGTTTCAATGGTGAATAAGGGGATGTCATTTTCTCTCATCATTTTTTCCATGTCTAAGGCAGGGGCAAAAATCCTTTCACAGTAAACATCCTCCATGTCGTTTAGGACCTTATATATTATCTGTAATCCCAAATAGGACATGCCTATTTCGTAGATATCTGGAAAAGCAAAGCCCAACTTGGTGGTGATTTTTTCACCATCCTTCACAATGGAATGGAGCTCACTACCAATATAGCGTCCAGGCTTTTCTACCAGAGGTAAAATTTTGTCCAATTTACCTTCCAATGTCATATTTATTATCCTCCTCAAGTCTTGCATATATATTTCTAAGCCAATCATAAGAATATCTGTAGTCTTCCCTACCTGCAATATAGAGGTTGAAGGCTAAGGCGCATACAATCAGGTTTACTAAATTGTATTGTACCAAATATAAACCAAAAAGAAAAAGAATTATGCAAAATAGCTTAGAAACAAGCCTGGATATCAAATAGCTCTTCTTATGGCCAAAAAATTCATTCAAATAAATGTTGAGTATCTTACCCCCATCTAAAGGATATAGGGGTAGGAGGTTAAAAATGGCCAGCATTAGGTTGGCAAGTACAATTGAATACAGGCAATCATAACCCTTTATAAGAATTACATAATAACATGCCATTCCTATGCCAAGGTTTAGCATGGGGCCTGCGGAATGGATTAATAAGGCGGCTACTGGCTCAATATATCCTTCTTCTAAGTGGAGAACTCCGCCAAATAAGCCTGCCGAAATCATTGAAGGGGAATAGCCTAATAGCTTGGCCATGTAGGCGTGGGCAAGTTCGTGAAAAAGTGAAAATATGGCGGTTAGAAGGGCTAGTTTCCAGCTGTTAAAGACAAATAGGAGAAAAAATAAGCACAAAAAACCCCAGTGAAGGCGAAAGTTCACTTGACGAATTTTTATACTAATCATCCCTATTCAAAATTTATATAATCTGCTGGGTTTGTTAATTTACCCTCGCTCCAGATTTCAAAGCGGAGTACATGTTCCTCCCCTTCCGCTACCGATCCGATTAACTGCCCTTTTTTCACCTTATCCAAAGCCTTTACATAAGTAGATGTGCATCCACCATAAATGCTTGACAGGTCATTAGTGTGATGTATTTTCAGGTATTTGTTCCCCTCTGCATCATTACCTATATCCGATACGGTCCCCCCTGCTGCAGCATAGACCTGTATCTCCTTTTCCGAATGGAATTCTACAGTCTTTCCACCCCCACCCCCGGTAACATTTAAGCTTCCTCCTATATCTGATGGGTTAGCGAATTCTATTCTTTTATCCCCCCCTGCAAGGGTGGCTACCACTTTGATTGTTCCATCCCTAAATCTTCCCAAGGCCGATTTAGTCGACAATCCTATATCACCTATGGAAACATGGTGGGTGAATTGTAGTTTAACCTCATTAGCCGCCTTCTGCACAAATGCCACATTGGCCTTTTTTATTCCTATCACCATTAAAAGTATTAAAATACACAGGAGAAATTGACGCTTCATAGTCCGTCCTGTCCTTGCTTTGAATGAAGCGAACCGCCTGCTTGATCTTCTGGCCATAAAAAAACCCCCTCCCAAGCTGTTTGTAAAGCATATGAAGGGATGGTGAAAATGATAACTAAG
>CAZMMB010000071.1:3404-7571 GCA_964567325.1 uncultured Oscillospiraceae bacterium | reverse complement strand
GATGTGACTATCAGATCAGATGAAGATATAAAGCTAATAACCGAACTCCCTATTTTAGGTGTGATTCCTTCTATAGATATAGCATTGGAAAACGGTAGAGGCAATATATATGGAGGTAGGTATGGCTATTAGCAAGGTTCTTGATAGGGTAGTTGACGTTTTTCACAAGAAAAATAATAAGAAGGCTAGTGTCCAGGTAGAGACGATTGTAAGTGAAGAGACCCCTTTTCACGTAAGGGAAGCCTACAAGGCAATGAGGACAAATGTCATGTTTTCCGTGCCTGATGAAGGTTGCAAGGTGATAGGGATAACAAGTGCAATCCCCAGCGAAGGTAAAAGCACCACCATATTAAACTTAGCAAAAACCTTTGCTGAAACAGGAACCAGGGTCCTTTTAATAGATGCGGACATGCGAAGACCTAACATAAGGAAAATTTTGAAGGCGGAAAAATGCCAAGGCCTTTCTGATGTTTTGGCAAGATTTATAAGTCCAAAGGAGGCCGTCAACTCTTCAATTGATAAAAACTTAGACATTATTTTCAGCGGGAATATCCCTCCAAATCCTGTAGAATTACTGGCTTCGGATAATATGAAAAGCCTGCTTGAGGAACTTAAAAAAAATTACGATTACATATTTATAGATGCCCCCCCTATTAATGTCGTTACCGATGCAACAGTATTAACCAGGTTACTCCATGGTATAATCCTTGTGGTTAGGGAAAATCATAGCAGGAAGGACGAAGTGGCCGAGGCCTTAAATAAACTTCAATTTGTCAATGCAAAGGTCATCGGTATAGTGCTCAACGATAAGGTTTATCAGAGCAAGAGGAGAGGCTCATATAGCAAGTACAAGCGATATTATAAAGAGTATGGAAGCGAAAGTTAACATGATTGACTGGCATACCCACATACTCCCATCAATGGATGATGGAAGTAAAAATGAAGAAGAATCTGTAGCTATGCTAAGTTTATGCTGTGATGGGGGAGTTAATTCCGTGGTTTTAACCCCCCATTTTTATCCCCATAAAGAAGACCCGGATAAGTTTTTAAGGCGGAGGTCTAAATCCTTGGATAACTTGCAGGCATATATGGCAGATATTGATCAAACAAGGGAAAAGCTTAAGCCCTGGCCAAGATTCATATTAGGTGCTGAGGTATATTATTTCCCCCAGTTGTCGGCTATGGATAGGGAGGAGATAAAGGCCCTATCCATTGGTAACAGCAATTACCTTATGATTGAATTCCCAATGGAGACCTGGGGCAGGGGTCTTTATGAAAATTTGGAAAGGTTAATTTTCAGCAAGGGAATAACTCCGGTACTAGCCCATATTGACCGATACTTTTCTTTTATTAAGGATGTAAGGCCTTTGAAAGAGTTGGTCTCTGAAGGTATGCTGATACAATTGAACACAGAGGCATTAGATGGGATTTTCACAAGAAGGAAGGCCCTGAAATGGATAAATTCAGGCCTTGTGCATATATTGGCATCTGACTGCCACAATATTTCAGATCGCCCGCCTAATTTAGACCAAGGAATAAGCAGGCTAGCAAATTACATAGGTAAAGATAAGGCGAAAGAACTAGTTTCGCTGGAACCTATATAAAAAAACAAAAAAACTTTGACAGGAGGAGATTCCTGTGATATTCTTTATCAGTACAGTAAGTAGAAGTAATCCGCTTCTCACCTCATGACTATGTTTATGATGGTTAATAGGAAGAAAACTGAATTTAAATGTTGATTTAAATTGGTGCTTTGGAGCGGATACTTTATGTAGCCGCTTTATTTATCTGGGAGGTGCGAAACATTAACAAGGAAAATCAGATCAACGAAGAGATTCGTGACAGAGAGGTCAGAGTAATCGATAGCGATGGCACACAACTTGGTATCATGAAAATTGAAGAAGCATTGCAAGAGTCTATAGACAAAAAATTGGATTTGGTGAAAATTGCTCCTAAAGCCAATCCACCGGTTTGCAAGATAATGGACTATGGCAAATACAAGTATGACCTACAGAAGAAAGAAAAAGATGCTCGTAAAAAGCAAAAGGTCATAGAGCTTAAAGAAATACGTTTGTCTACATTCATAGAGGAACACGACTTGATGGTTAAGGCCAATAATGCTGCTAGATTCCTAAAGGATGGAGACAAGGTTAAGGTCAGCTTAAGATTTCGTGGACGGGAAAGAGACCATGTGGATGTAGGTCGGAAAGTCATGTCAAGATTTGCTGAGGCTATATCAGAAATAGGTACGGTGGAAAGAAGTCCTCTCTTGGAAGGAAGAAGTTTGATAATGATTTTAGTACCGAAGATTAATAAATAGAAGACCACGTATTATCAGGAGGTTATATTAAATGGCAAAGATGAAATCCCATAGGGGTGCAAGTAAAAGATTCAAAATTACCGGCACAGGTAAAGTTAAGAGACATAAGGCATATAAGAGCCATATTCTTACCAAAAAAACTGCAAAGAGAAAAAGAGGGTTGCGACAATCCACTTTGCTCACTGGTGCTGACGAGAAAAGAATCAAGAAGGTTTTGAACGTATAGTTTAGGAGGTAAGGGAAAATGGCAAGGGTTAAAAGAGGGGTCAACTCTAGAAAAAGACATAGAAAAGTATTGAAGCAGGCTAGAGGCTTTTACGGTTTCAAAAGCAAGAACTTCAGGATGGCTAATCAAGCGGTTATGCGTTCTTTAAGCTCTGCTTATATAGGCAGAAAACATAGAAAGAGGGATTTTAGAAGGCTTTGGATTACAAGAATCAATGCCGGTGCAAGGTTGAATGGAATATCCTACAGCAGATTTATGAATGGCTTGAAACTTTCTGGAATTGAAATCAATCGTAAAATGCTCTCAGAATTGGCAATAAATGATCCGGCAAGCTTCGCAAAGTTAGCCGAAACTGCAAAAGAGGCTGTGGATAAATAGAATCTAATCGACATTTAAATACGACAAATATTGCCCCTCCGACAAGCTATAATTCCCAAGTAGCTGCGGAGGGTTTTCTTATGGTAATATACGGTGAATATCTTCTTTTGGAAAACGGAATTGCTGGTCTTATTATACTAGCTATGACAGGTAGAATATGTGGTATCAAACTGTCCTTAAAAAGACTTGTCCTGGGCAGTTTTTTATGTGGAATTTATTCATTTATCCTGTTTGTGGATATAAACTGGTGGGTTTCCACACTTTCAAAAGTGGTTTTTTCTTTCGTTGTCATAGCATTGGTTTTTCCTGTTAGCGGTAAGGCGCTTATGAAAACAGTTTTAGTCTTTTATATAATCAGTTTCGCACTAGGGGGAATAATTATTGCTTCTTTATACTTCTTTGCTAGTGGGGGCCTGGTATCAGGGGGAGTTTTTTACATAGGGGGCCTAACCTATATGAAGGTGTTTTTAGGGATGGCCTTTGCTTGGGCAGCACTATATATTTTTTCAAATTTTCTCAAGGAAAGACTGCGGAGGACTAGGGATGAGGCCAAACTTAGGATTAAAATAGGTGAAAGAACAACGATTTTGAATGGATTTATTGACACTGGCAACTTTCTAAGGGACCCCATAAGCGGCAGACCTGTTTGCATTGCTTCAAAACAAGCGATGAGGTCGATGGTATCTGACGTTACGAAATTTTGCATTGTGCCTTTTAAAGGGGTGGGGAATGAGGAGGGGGTCCTGGAAGGGATAAGGCTGGATAATGCCCAATTATTAATTAAAGGTGAAGAACCCAGGTCGGTAAAAATAGTCTTGGCCTTCTCTAAGGAACATTTAATGGGGGATAAGAGTAAAAACTATGATGTGATACTGCATGAGGCGTTAATGGAAAGGGGAGTGCTGACAAATGAAAAATAGGAAAATGAATTTAACAGGGAGATACGGGGAAAGGGTTCACCTTTTTTGGCTAGGCTGGCACAAGTTGTTGAAAAGATTTTCCTACGGCAAGAAGCTATACTACATTGGTGGAAGCGACGCCCTCCCTGCCCCCTTGTCAGCAGAAGAAGAAAAAGAGGTAATCCTTAATTTAATTTTGCCAGGAGAGGAAAATGTGGATGCAAATAGAATGAAAAGTTGTGAGATAGCCAGGGGGATTCTTATAGAAAGAAATCTTAGGTTAGTAGTATATATAGCTAAGAAATTTGAAAGTGCTGGAATAAATGTTGAAGATTTAATATCTA
>CAZMMB010000071.1:1024-3394 GCA_964567325.1 uncultured Oscillospiraceae bacterium | reverse complement strand
TTGGTACTATAGGTTTAATTAAAGCAGTAAACACATTTAATAAGGACAAGAATATTAAGCTAGCAACTTATGCATCTAGATGTATTGAGAACGAAATACTCATGTATCTTAGGCGAAATAGTCGCACTAAGGCTGAAGTGTCTTTCGATGAACCTTTAAATGTAGATTGGGATGGCAACGAGCTTTTGCTATCTGATATTTTAGGTACGGATAATGATATAGTCTATAGCCATATTGAGGAGGAAGTGAATAGAAATCTATTGGGCTATGCCATGAAGAAATTAAATTTGCGAGAAAAACAGATTATGGAGATGCGATTCGGCTTGATAAATGGAAGGGAAATGACACAGAAAGAAGTTGCTGACATGATGGGAATCTCCCAGTCTTACATATCCAGATTGGAGAAAAAAATCATTACGCGTTTACAAAAAGAAATACGAAAGTTAGGATAGAACAGCTTTCGACAGTATGGAAAGGGGAGCCGCTGTACATAAATAATAAGGATAGCTTTGCTAAAGGGGCAAACAGGAAGCGGGGACTCGAATATGGCAGTGAAGGTAGAAATTTGTGGCGTAAACACATCTAAATTACCCGTGTATAAAGACGCACAGATGAAGGAGATGATAGAAAAAATAAAAGGCGGGGATAAGGAAGTTAGGGATGAATTTATAAGAGGCAATCTAAGGTTAGTGCTTTCGGTAATTCAAAAATTTAATAATCGAGGAGAAAATCCCGATGATCTTTTTCAGGTGGGTTGTATAGGGTTAATAAAGGCTTTGGATAATTTCGACACATCGCATAACGTTAAATTCAGCACCTATGCTGTACCGATGATAATCGGCGAAATACGGAGGTATTTGCGAGACAACAATGCCATCAGGGTGAGCCGTTCCCTAAGGGATATGGCCTATAAGGCCCTTCAGACAAAGGAAAGACTTATGGGGAAGAGTCAAAGGGAGCCTACAGTTTCTGAAATTGCTAAAGAATTAGATGCAACAGTTGAAGAAGTTGTAGTAGCCTTAAACTCAATACAGGACCCTATTTCTCTGTTTGAACCGGTATTTCATGATGAGGGGGATGCCCTTTATGTGATGGATCAAGTAAAGGACACTGTTAACACCGATGAGAAATGGATGGATAATATATCTTTGTCAGAAGCCATGAGCAAGCTCACAGACAAGGAGCGCAATATTTTAAACATGAGGTTTTTTCAAGGAAGGACTCAGATGGAGGTGGCTGAGGAAATAGGTATAAGTCAAGCACAGGTAAGCAGGTTGGAAAAGAATGCCCTTATCCATATGAGAAAATACGTATAGATAGATATATTAAACTATAAATAATGTCGAGCAGTCAGTCAGGTTGCTTGGCATTATTTTTTTACCTTCAGACCTATCTACTTGTTTGAATATTGTATCCTATGGTATAAATAAGGTAACTTCATTGAATAAATAATTAGAGCAAAATGAAAGGAGATTAATATGTGCGAAGACCAAAGATTTTTTATTTGTAAACATTGTGGTAACATTATTGAGATGGTGAAAAGTTCGGGGGTTCCTGTTGTATGTTGTGGAGAAGAGATGGACGAGCTGGTAGCCAACACAGAAGAGGCTGCATATGAAAAACATATTCCCGTAGTTGAAATTGATGGAAACAAGGTTACAGTTTCAGTAGGCGATGTATTACACCCAATGCTAAAGGAACACCATATAGCCTGGATACACCTAGTAACGAATGAAGGCCGCCATAGAAAATGCCTTCCTGTTGATGGTGACCCAATTGCATGTTTCCGCCTTTGCGAAGGGGAAGAGGTAGTTGCTGCTTATGAATATTGCAACTTGCATGGTCTGTGGGTTAAAAACCTATAATCGTTATAATCGCTAGTGTAGTTATTTTTATGAGGAAAGGGAATCGTTATGGAGAAGTATGTATGCGGGCCATGTGGTTATGTTTATGATCCAGAGCTGGGGGATCCCGATAATGGCGTAGAGCCAGGAACTGCCTTTGCTGATCTACCAGAAGAATGGGTGTGCCCGGTATGTGGGGCCCCTCAGGACATGTTTGAGGTTGAATGAAGCCTAGGAGTGCTAATAGATTTTTGATTATACTAAATAAAAGGGACTTAAGTCCCTTTTGTGTTGCAGGCGCAACGGAAAATTAGCAAGTCATGATTTATTATCTAATTATCAAAGACTATACAGAAAGGAATGATTTAATATGATGTTTTGTTATCAGTGTCAGGAAACAGCAAAGGGAACCGCTTGTGTAAGCAGGGGGGTATGCGGTAAGACTGAAGATATAGCCAACCTTCAGGATTTATTGATTCATACGCTTAAAGGATTATCCGAAATTGTACATAAAGGCAAATTGGAT
>CAZMMB010000071.1:0-1014 GCA_964567325.1 uncultured Oscillospiraceae bacterium | reverse complement strand
CTGACCTGGAAGAAGAAAATCACGAGACTATGCGCAGCCTGTTCATGACTATTACTAATGCGAATTTTGATGGAGAGGCAATAGAAGAGCAAATTAAAAAAATGATTGAACTAAGGGACGGTTTAGTCTCAAGGGTGTCCCTTTCCGACCTCAGCGATGCGGCTACTTTCACAGTGGCTTCCAGGGAGGAGATGCTGGAAATAGCTGTTAAGGTAGGGGTTCTTGCAAGCGAAAATGAAGACATAAGGTCACTAAGGGAGCTTATGATTTACGGCCTTAAAGGAATGGCTGCCTATGCTGAACATGCTTTTAACCTGGGGAAAGAAGATATGGCTATTTATGAATTCATTTATAAGGCCTTGGCTGCCACCTTGGATGATAGCCTTTCTGCGGATGATCTAGTTGCATTGGTTCTTGAAACAGGCAAACTTGGGGTCTCTGCAATGGCACTTTTAGATGGCGCAAATACTGGGAAATATGGTTCACCGGAGATTTCCCAAGTTAACCTAGGGGTAAGAAACAATCCGGCCATATTGATTTCCGGTCATGATTTAACGGATTTAGAACAACTGTTGGAACAAACTAAAGGGGACGGGTGTAGATGTATATACCCACAGTGAAATGCTGCCGGCACATTACTATCCTTTCTTTAAGAAATACGATAATTTAGTCGGAAACTATGGCAATGCCTGGTGGAAGCAATTGGATGAATTTGGGCCTTTCAACGGACCTATTTTATTTACCACCAACTGCATAGTACCGCCAAGGAAAGATGAGATAAGGGACAGGATATTTACTACAGGGTCCGCTGGATATCCAGGCTCTAAACACATATCTGCCACTGCTGATGGGAAAAAGGATTTCTCAGAAATCATTGAGATGGCTAAGGGACTTCCTAGTCCTGAGGAGATTGAAAATGGTTCTATTGTTGGAGGCTTTGCCCATAATCAAGTACTCGCTCTAGCAGATAAGGTGGTTGATGCAGTTAAGTCCGGAGCCATTAAAAAGTTCTTT
>CAZMMB010000070.1:0-7652 GCA_964567325.1 uncultured Oscillospiraceae bacterium | reverse complement strand
GGTAAGCCCGGTGAAATTGTCCAGTATGCGGACTATTTCTTTTTGAATGGGTAAGGGGAGGAGAGGGATTCTAACTTCTATCATTCTTTTTCTAGAAATATTATATCTAGTTACACCATTAACAGTTCTAAGAATTTGTTTCCTAATTATATTTGATCTAAACAAATATTTTGAAAATCCTGGCATTAATAATGCATTATTATTCAACCGAAACCCAAAGCAGAAGCTATTTAAATATAGTTCATCTCCCGTTTTTGTTGTTAGCACTGATGACATACCACTCTCTAATAGGGATTCCGATGAAGCGGTAAATATGATATCACCATATTCAATTGTATTCTGTCTTTCATGTTCTCTTATTAGTACTTTATTATCCAAATCTAAATCTATTTCAAGGTTAGAAAACACATTCATATATGTAATTAGTTTTTTGTTGCCATTGTTAAAATCCGACTTGTTCTTTCCAGACAATCCGCCATAAAAATTGCCCAGATCCCCCATTTTTCTATACTCCACCCCATCTGGACACAATTCCTCTATCAACCTATCTAACTTACTCATCTTTTCCATCTATCTTCTCCCAGTCTTTGCAGACCATGTCATCGCTAACCCATCCCGACCAATGCTCTGAATCAGCATTATAACAGATGGTATCCTCCTCATCTCCTGTTATACCATCGCCATAATCCATCCATTTGCAATTCAGGCAATTTTCTTCCTTTATGTTTTCTGCAATTAAATCCAAAAAGTTCTTTCCTGTTTTTTCATCAATAATGTTTACGTTTAGTTCCTTCTTTACTAGCTTGACAAAATTCTCAAGTTCTTTCATGTTAAATCTCCATTCTTACATCCTTATAAATTCTCAATTATCTCATCTATTGCTAGCCTAAGCTCTTGCTGTCTTTTCACTATTTTTTCTATTTCCTTATTTAACTCAAGTATATTTATCTTTTCCCTGGTATCTTCGATTTCTACATAGGTGGATACAGAAAGATTATAATCTTCTTTCGCTATATCACTATTAGGGACCAATTTTGAAAAATACTCTATTTCATCCCTATTTTCATAGACCTTTAATATTTTTTCTATATTTTCATCAGTGAGTTTGTTGTTATTAGTAATTTTTATAGATTCCTTTGATGCATCTATAAATAAAGTGTTGTTTTCAGATTTGGATTTCTTCATAACCATAATACAAGTGGCAATGCTTGTACCAAAGAATAAATTATCAGACAGTTGGATTATTGCATCTATATAGTTGTTATCTATCAGATATTGCCTTATTTTCTTTTCTGCTCCACCCCTATACAGAACCCCTGGAAAGCAAACAATTGCTGCTGTCCCATTTGTAGCAAGCCAAGAGAGGCTGTGCATAATGAATGCCAGGTCGGCTTTGGACTTAGGTGCCAACACCCCTGCCGGCGAAAATCTGGGATCGTTAATGAGCAATGGATTGGCATTTCCTTCCCATTTTATTGAATAAGGTGGATTAGATACAATTACTTCAAAAGGCTCATCATCCCAATGAATGGGCTCCGTCAAGGTATCGGCGTGAGCAATATCGAATTTATCGAAGTCAACATCGTGAAGGAACATATTAATCCTGCATAGGTTATATGTAGTTAAATTAACTTCTTGGCCGAAAAACCCCTGTCTTACATTATCCTTACCCAGTATTTTTGCAGACTGCAAAAGTAAAGAGCCGCTTCCACAGGCAGGATCATACACCTTGTTGACCTCTTTTTTCCCAATCAAAGTTATCCTTGTCAGCAGTTCCGACACTTCCTGAGGTGTGAAATATTCGCCACCGGATTTCCCTGCGTTTGAGGCATACATGGCCATTAAATATTCGTAAGCGTCCCCAAATGCATCAATATTGTTATCTTGATAGTTGCCCAATTGCATTTCGGCAACAGAGTTTATTAGCTTAACTAGTTTTTCATTTCTTTTTGCCACGCTGCTGCCTAATTTATTGCTGTTTACATCTATGTCATCGAATAGGCCTTTGAAATTTTCTTCACTATCTGTCCCTTGGGCAGAGGCCTCTATGTTTTTAAATACTTTTTCTAAGGTCTCATTTAAATTTTCATCATCCTTTGCTCGGAATTTCAGATTGTGAAACAGCTCGCTGGGCAAAATGAAAAATCCTTTCGTTTTAACCAAATCATCTCTTATAGGTTCCGCAGCTCCATCCGAAATTGTGGCATAATCAAAATCTTTATATCCTGCATCATGCTCATCTTGATTTATATAAGCCGTAATATTTTCCGATATATATCTATAGAAAAGCATCCCCAGTACGTATTGCTTGAAATCCCAACCGTCTACACTGCCTCTTAAATCGTTAGCCATGTTCCATATGGTACGGTGCAGCTCTGCCCTTTCTATTTCTCTTTTATTAGCCAATGTATAACCTCCTATTATCAGCAACATTACCTGGAAGAGCCTTAAGTAATTACATTATACTATACTTTCCTATTCATTCATCATTCTTTAGCTGCATTCAATTGTTCAATTAACATTTGGGAATAATTCCCTTCCCCGCCAATCCCCATAGCGATAATACAAATAGGCAACAATGCTACTTATTACGAAACTAAATCCCATTCCCAAAGGTATTCCAGTACTGCCAAACAAACTGGAAAGAAGAAATGTTAAAGGATACCTCAGTACCCAAAATGATATAACATTAAGAATTAACACCTGATACATGGCTCCTGATGCCCTTACTATTCCATTCAATACAAAATTTATCCCAAGAAAAGGATAGAACAGAACGATTCTTTGCAGATATAATTTCCCAAACTCGAAAGAATCGCGCTCCTGAACAAATAGTCCTACCGATTTATTGGCAAATCCAAATATAAATAAGGCAATAGTGCACATAATAACTAAGTTGAAAATTAGACCATGCTTGGCAATTTTATATACCCTGTCCCACTTACCCACACCAATATTCTGCCCTGCCATGCTATTTACAGCAGTCCCTAAAGCTTGTGCAGGTAACATAATGATACTATCAATACGCTGAGCAGCACTAAATCCTGATACTACCGAAGAACCAAAGGAATTAACAACACCCATTATAGCTGCTATACCCGCAGATATTACGGACATTTGTAGCCCCGACGGTAACCCGAGCCTCAAGATAAGCAACACCTCATTTTTCGCAGGGACCTTCGGTCTCGAAAATGGAACTAACCTACCTTTAAGCACTATGTGCAACCCCGTCAGAAATGCCAAGCCCTGGGATATTATCGTAGCCAGGGCCGCACCATTGACTCCTAATCCGATGTAAGCAATAAAAATGGGATCTAAAATCGCATTAAGTATAACCGCCGCAAGGACAATTTTTAAAGGAGTTTTACTGTCACCTATGGCCCTTAATACTGTTCCAATAAAATTATATCCTATAAGAAATATAATGCCCAGACTATTAATTTGCAGGTAACTTCTTGCCTGATGAATCATATCTTGGGGGGTGTTTAGCAACTTTAAAATGTGCTCTGCGAAAGTGAAACCAAAAAATCCGACTATCAAGGACAATCCAAGCAGCAAAACAACAAAGGCATTCAGATATTCTTTTAATCCTTTTTCGCTTTTCATACCCTTTTGTTGAGATAGTATAGTCAGCGTTGCATTGTTGATGCCAATTATAAATGAAAGGGCAACAAAAATTATAGTACTTGCCACAGCTACGGATCCCAAAGCATTATCACCAATTAGATTACCTACCCATAGGCTATCGATAAATTGATACGAAACCTGGAGGAGATTCGTTAACATTATAGGTAACGAAAAGTAAATCAATTGCCTCCATATGTTTCCTTCAGTAAAATTGTGATTCTTTTTCATAGTTGCTACATTATAACATACCGCCAGTGATGCTGTCTCATCACAGTTCCATTTCCTGCCCATCGTCCAGCAAGAGAACATTTCTATTTGGGAAAAGCGTTTTAAACTTTTCTGGCACCTCGGTGTGAATTGGTATGATGCCCTTCCCGGGATTTACAGTGTCGCAGACGGCTTTCGTGGTCTTAACAGTTGCATGGCCGCTGGTGTGCAATATTTCATATTCAAAGCCATCCAGAAAATCTATGTAGTTCTGGTTTTTGTTTTCCCCTGACAAATAGCCCGACCACATGGAATATACAATCTTATAATCGTGACGATATTGTTCGAGTATTGTGCGAAAGTAGGCGCTTGCCCGAACAAGCATGAGAAAACCTCGTTCCTCCATCCAGGTCAGCAGTTTACTATTGTTCTCGGGGTATAATATATAGGGTTTAAAGGAATAAAGGCTGCTATTTTTAGTACTATTATTTTCCTGCACCACATCCAGCACATTTTTTTGATAGAAATCACAAATGAGCGGACGGCCAAGCTGTTCTGCCAGTTTTGTGAAAGCGGCAATACGGTCGATATTAGTGGACGAGCACATCACAAACACATTTTTATGCTCCTTCATAATGTCCATTGCCCTTTCCTGCAATTCTCGTTCCGTCATGGTTTTCTCCCCATCGCGGGAGAGCATGGTGCCCTCGCACACTAGCCAGTCTACCTGGCCAACATACTTTTCAAGCATGGGTATCAGTGCTTTGCCGATAAATCCGTGCCCTCGAAAATCGCCGGTGTGCAGCAAGCGAACACCGTCCGCTTCTATAAGAAACATGTAGGCATCAAACACGGAGTGGTCTATGGAGAAGGGAGTGACCCTTATATTGCCTATAGCCAGGGAAGATGCACGGGTAAAAGTCAGTGCGCGTTCCAGTGCATCAATAGTTGCTGCATATTCACTGAATACATGCACAAGGCGCCTATTTAATACAAGGCTAATCTCTTTCCCCACCTTTCCCATGTAGAGTGGAATCTCCGGCAGAATGCGGTGAATCTGACCGATGTGGTCGCCGTGAATATGGGTAAAGAAAACTCCGTCACAATGTGGTTCACCTTCGGTAACTCCGGGAATTGATAAGGGGTCTTGAGACTGCTCATCCTCTTTTCCCGGAAGTTCACTTCCAAAGTCTATGAATATACGGGTTTCTCCGGATGTAATCTCGGTAGCACAGCCGCCGATTTGGTGCGTCCCACGATGGATAGTTATGATCATTTGTAGCCCCTTCCTTAAATGGATACAATTGGGCCTGTTAAATTATATTTCAAAACATCATATCTGATGCCTGGTTTGCCGCCCCTATTCATCTCATCAATAATCTCTTCTGTAATCAAAGGGTGCAGCTTGTCCGTAAGCATGAAAGCTTGTATATTTTCAAAAGACGATTTTTCGTCGATTAAGTAGTTATGTTATATCCTCGTGTTGCTTTCTTCGCAAGAATAGGAATAAATCTATTGTCCCTGTCGATATACATATCATACATATAATCGGCATAGAACATCAACTCCGTTATAATGCCAACCTTCGTGTTATTGCTTTTTAACTCAAAGATTGCAATCGTATCATCGACAATGGTCCACAAATCTATTGCCGAACTCCCGCCTGTAAAGAAACGGGTATTTGTTTTCACTTCATTTTTGAATAAGCCCACAGGAAGTTGACGAAAGATTTTTTCACTGTCAATGGAAAGGTTTGTATGGGAATAGACAAGTTCTTTTAACAAATTCCTATCATTATTTGCAAATATTGACTCAACTATATTTTCCAGTTTATCTCCAGTGGACGCTTCCTTTTTTGGATAATTGTTAAAGTATTCTGTTTCGCCGTTAAACAATTCTTTCTTGAACTCCTTAACCGATATGGCAAGACTGTCCGATAAATTAAACCATTCTTTATATTTTTCGTTAAACTTCATCGCCCTGTATAGGAAACGATTGTAATGTCCTAGATCCTTAGTCTCTTTGGGATTTTCTTCAAAAGCTTGTTGGTCAACGGACAATTGTATATCATATCCGCAATGCACATGTATCAATAATGCCCAAGCTTCAAAAGCTGCTTCATCTTCTTGCATATTAGAGGTGCCATTAATACTAATAGCCCTTTGTCGCAGAACCATCTCGATTTTTTTCTTTTTATCATCAGATCCTTTTAGTTCGGAGAACTCAATAGTTTTTGTCAATTTCGCATTGCTTGTCACATTTTTGGGAGTATTAAGAATATCTTTTCTCATTGCCTTACACCCAATCCCTTTCATACAATTTTTGATTCTCTATTTTTTGCAATGACGGCCGCATGATCAGCGATTTTACTTTGCTTTTCCGCGATGCACAAAAAATAGTTGTAAGGCTTAGTGGCAATTGGAAGTTTCAGCGTTGGCTATAATCTGTTAATTGATTCAAATCAACCAATCAAAATATATACTTCACTTCTGCATCATCGGTATCGGCTGCATTGGGTGTTTGAACATGCAGCTTAAAGGCTAAACTGATCTATAAAACCAAAAATACATGTAAGCGAACAAAGCCTGCCTTGTTTATCAGGCAGGTTTTTCTATGCTGAAGACTATAGAATGAAATTACATGATTATGTGATTTCCAGAGATTATTACGTTATAATAATGTGATTTCCGTTGACTGATATTGGGACTTCGGTTATACTGTTAACATAAATGTGATTATCACACGCAGAACTTGTATAATAATGTGTTATCTTGGAGGTGGTAGTATGGAAAGACCGGTCATGCAAAAACTGCTGGACTGGAAAAACTCCAAATATAGAAAACCCCTTATTTTAAAAGGGGTGCGTCAGGTGGGCAAGACTTGGCTGCTCAAGGAATTTGCAAAACGCCATTATGGAAATATGGCTTATTTCAACTTTGATGAACACCCGGAATATAAACAGTTTTTTGAAAGCACCAAGAATGTAGAGCGTATCCTGCAAAATTTGATGATGGCCAGCGGTGAAATCATTAAACAAGACAACTCGGAGGACACGCTTATTATTTTTGATGAGATACAAGAATGCCCCAACGCACTAAATACGCTAAAGTATTTTTGTGAAAACACACCCCACTACCATGTGGCCTGTGCAGGATCGTTATTGGGGATAACATTGTCTAAGCCAGCATCATTCCCAGTTGGAAAAGTAGATTTTTTAGAGATTAAGCCAATGACATTTACGGAATTTTTAATGGCCAATGGTGACGGTAACTTTGCCGATTATATGAAAAGCTTAGATAGAATTGAGCCGATACCGGAAGCGTTCTTCAATCCATTGTATGAAAAGCTTAAAATGTACTTTGTAACAGGCGGTATGCCGGAGTCAGTTCGTGTTTGGACGCAGGATAAAGATGTGGAGCAGATGCAGCAAGTGCTGTTCAATATTTTAGGTGCGTACGAACGAGATTTTGCCAAGCACCCCGACCCCAAGGATTTCCCAAAGATATCAATGATATGGAAGTCAATCCCTTCCCAGCTTGCGAGAGAAAATAAAAAGTTTATCTATAAGGTTGTCAAGGAAGGTGCCCGAGCCAGAGAATACGAAGATGCCCTGCAATGGCTCTGTGATGCCAATCTGGCATATAAGATATACCGCAGCACCGCCCCGGGACTGCCAATTTCAGCTTATGACGATTTGTCTGCATTTAAGTTGTATATGGTAGATGTAGGATTATTACGCCGTTTGTCTTTATTGGCACCATCTGCATTTGGTGAAGGCAACAGGCTGTTTGTAGAGTTTAAAGGGGCTTTAAGTGAGA
>CAZMMB010000069.1:0-7660 GCA_964567325.1 uncultured Oscillospiraceae bacterium | reverse complement strand
TCGAACCGACGACCCCCTGCTTGTCGAGCAGGTGCTCTAACCAGCTGAGCTAACCACCCAAGGCACTGTGCCTTATTATAAACGAAGGAATAAGAAAAATCAAGAGATTTAGTGTCTTTAAAAATCACTTTCTCTTGTAAGAATATGCGATAATATGTTAATCTTAATGAATAACAATGTAAAGGATAAAAACGCAAATGAAACACATTTTTATATTGAATCCCATAGCTGGTTCTGGTAAGGCAGAAAAAAAAATTCTTCCAAGCATTATATCCGCTGCAAGGGAGGAAGATGTTGAGTATGAAATTCATCGAACTATCAATGTAGGAGATGCAGAAAACTATGTAAGGAAACGCTGTGAACATTTCGATGGTGATAAGTTGAGGTTTTATGCAGTTGGAGGGGATGGGACTTTAAATGAAGTGGCTAATGGGGCCTTTGGTGAGGCAAATGTGGAAATAGCCTTTATTCCAAGCGGTACAGGAAATGATTTTGCAAGGGTTTTTACAAATAGACATTACTTCCTAGACATTAACAGGCAGATAAAAGGTTATCCAAAAGCCATAGATTTGATCCAGTATGGCAATCGGGTTGTCGTAAACATGGTAAACATTGGCTTGGATTGTTCCGTGGTAAAGGAAATGAATAAAGTTAAAAATAGATTTCCCCTTGATGGTCCCCTAGCCTACTTAGTGGGGGTTGGCGTCGTGTTTGCCACAAACCATGGCTTTCCACTAAAGGTTGTTTTGGAAGACGGCAGGATTTATGAAAAGGAGTTTACCCTTGTTGCAATTGGCAATGGCGCCTACTGCGGTGGGGGGTTCAAAGGAGTCCCAAGGGCTGAAATCAATGATGGGCTTTTGGATGTCAGCCTTATAGAAAAAGTCAACCGGAGGACATTTGCATCCCTGATTGGAAAATACAGGAAGGGACACCATCTGTCGTCGCCTATCGCAAAAAAAATAATAACATATGTAAAAGGGAAATCAATTACAATCGAGTCCCCAGATGGAATGGATATATGTGTTGATGGGGAAGTATATAGATATGATAAAATTACCTTATCTATTGCACCGTCGGCCATAGAATTTTCCATTCCCTTGGGTTCTGGGATTCAAGAAAATACACCATTAGATCTAGAGGAGGATGCATAATGATATCGAGAAAGATGGAAATGTTCGTAGAAAGTGGATCTGCTATAAGGGCTATGTTCGAAGAGGGCCGGAAAATGGCAGAAAAGTATGGGCCGGAAAATGTCTGTGACTTCAGCCTGGGGAACCCTAATTTGCCGGCGCCAGAAAAGGTTAAAAAGGCAATCATTGAAATATTGGAGGAGGGCAACCCTGTTGAAATACATGGTTATATGAATAACTCAGGCTTTCATGACGTAAGAAAGGCTGTTGCTGAATCGATAAATCAAAAGCATGGGACAAATTTCTCCAAGGAAAACATTGTAATGACAGTGGGGGCTGCCGGTGGTTTAAATGTGGTGTTAAATACATTTATTAACCCCCAAGATGAAATAATGGTCTTTGCCCCCTATTTTGGGGAATATAAAAGCTATGCAATCAGCTATGATGCAAGCCTTGTACAGGTAGCCCCCAACATTCCTTCTTTCCAGCCTGATTTAGATGCATTTGAAGAATTGATAAGCCCTAGGACAAAACTGGTGATAATAAATACCCCTAACAATCCCACAGGGGTTGTTTACACAAAGGAAACAATTATTAGGATGGCAAATATTCTTAGAAGGAAACAAGAAGAATTTAAGACTGACATATACCTGGTCTCAGACGAACCCTATAGGGAACTAGTATATGGAGGTATCCATGTTCCTTATATAACAAAGTATTACGATAATAGCATTATTGCCTACTCCTACAGTAAATCCCTTTCATTGGCAGGGGAAAGGATAGGTTATCTAGTCATACCATCCAGTGTTACCGACTATGAAGAAGTGTATTCGGCAGCAAATATAGGAAATAGAATATTAGGCTTTGTCAATGCACCTTCTTTAATGCAAAAAGCTGTGGCCCGCTGCCTTGATGTGAAAGTGGATGTAGATTACTACGATAGAAATAGACAAATGCTATATCAAGGTTTGACAGAAATGGGCTATGATTGTACTTATCCTGACGGGGCCTTTTATCTTTGGGTTAAAACACCCATTGAAGATGACAGGAAGTTTGTGGAGTTGGCGAAGAAATTCCAACTTCTACTTGTAGCTGGAACTTTCTTTGGTTGCCCCGGCTACGTAAGAATAGCCTATTGCGTTTCGCCCACTACCATAGAGACTGCCCTACCGAAATTTAAGGCCTTAAAAGAAAGCCTATGAGAGTTCATTCAAACTAGGAGCATGGGATGTTTAGATTTAGAAGCATATATTCTATTGTATTAAATTGGATATGCCTTTTAATTTTAATAGGTTCATCCCTATATTTGCTTTTAAGTTGGGTCAGCATCCCAGATAAAATCCCCGGCCATTATAATGCTGTGGGGGAAATTGATAGGTGGGGAAATAAAGCTGAACTGCTAATCCTTCCTGTAATCAGTTGGATAACGTATATTGGTTTGTCGATAGTAGAACGCTTCCCCAGTATGTGGAATACTGGGGTCAAAATCACCGTTGAAAACAGGGAACGGATATATGCCATTATTTTAAACATGATTGTCACATTAAAGCTTGTAACTACATCGATATTTGTTTTTATCACCGTAAATTCAGCTTTAGCAAAACCATTGCCAATTTGCTTCACACCAATATTTTTAATATTGACCTTTGGGACCCTGCTTTTCTTTATGGTTTCACTCTTTAGAAATAGGTGAAAGGTTTTTAATTTCTTTTTTCCATAGTTTTTTTAACAGCAACAAAGTTATGGTTACAGAGCCTACATCAGAGATGAGGTAGGACCACCACACAGCGTCTAGCCCTTTAGTGTAGGCTAGCAGGTAGGCGAATGGTAATAATAGAACCAGCTGTCTCAGTAATGATGAAATCAATGCATAGACTCCATGACCTGTGGCCTGGAAGAAAGTAGCCACCAATATGCCGACTGCAGCAAAGGGGTAGCAAAGGCTTATTATTCTCAAGGCGATTATGCCCATCCTCATCATTTCGCCTTCTGCTTTAAACATACTCATAATCGCACCTGGGAAGGCATGAAAAAGTATTGTTCCAAAAACCATTATTGCCATAGCTAAAGATACACCAATTATAAAAGCCCTAGTCAATCGATGACGGTTTCGCGCCCCGTAATTGTAACCAAGTATGGGTAATAGACCCTGGTTAAGACCAAAAACTGGAAGAAAGACAAAGCTTTGCACTTTATAGTAAACGCCTAGCACAGCCACAGCAGTGGCACTGAATTTAATCAGTAGGGCATTTAAACCAAGTGTAAGTATGGATGCTACTGCCTGCATGACAAGACTTGGAAAGCCTACAGCATAGACATCCTTAATGATTTTCCCGCTGGGTCGGAAACCCCTCATATGAATCTTTATAGGGAAAGGTTTATTATATAGGAACAATATAGCCATTATTGCTGCAATAGCTTGTCCTATTACAGTTGCAATTGCGGCCCCGGTAACACCCATTGCTGGCATTCCTAAAAGACCGAATATGAGAATGGGATCCAGGATTATATTGATTATGGCCCCGCTTAGGGCACATAGCATTGGGAGCACAGTATTACCGGTTGCTTGCATGGTACGCTCCGCATTGAAAGAAGCAAATACAAACACCGACCCTAAGCATATTATAAGACAATAAGATGTAGCGGGGGTTGCCAGTATGGGGTCATCACTAAAGGCATTTACAAAAGTGCCCGAGAAAAAAATACCGAAAATAGCAAAAATAACACCGCTGACTATGGCTAGAAAAATACTATGGCTGGCAGTCAAATCGGCCTCTTTTTGACGACCTTCTCCTAAGCGTCTAGAAATTACCGAAGCTAAACCCACACCAGTTCCCACCCCTACAGCTATAATCAAAAGTTGAATAGGATAAATCAGGGAGACAGCGGAGAGGGCAAACTCACCTAGCCTAGCGACAAAAATGCTGTCGACGATATTGTATAAAGCTTGTATTAACATAGAGAACATTGCAGGAAGGGACATTCGCACGATAATTGAAAAAATGGGATGACTCCCCATTTTATTATCCTCGTTAGTGTTTTCTATTTCTAAAAGAGCAGATTGAGTGTTTTTTTGCATTAATTTTAATTCCTTTCACAATTTAATACTATAGCCCTCTGATATTTTCGTGTCAAGTATTTTGAAGGCTCAAGCTAAAGGATAGGGTTTATCTGAGGCTGAGAGAGATTCTGTTTTTCAAAAAATCCGTCAGTAATCCCTAATTACCTTGGGATAAAGGGCTAATTTCTGTTTAAAATAAATATGTGTAATATATGTTTATTGGCCTTTTGGATGGGTATATAATAAATACAGTTAGCACTCACCTTGATAGAGTGCTAACAACACAAGTGATATTTGCCAGATTTTCATTATTATGAGGGGAGGGTTAATCATGGCAGGATTAGTACCATTTAAAAGAAACACAGGTTTAATGGAGGGTAGATTTCCGAACATCTATGACATGATGGATGATTTTTTCAGCGACAGCTGGCCTCCGAGAAAGGTCTTGTCCCAAGATACCTTTAAGTTGGATGTCCAGGACAATGAGAAAGAATACATTATTGAGGCAGAGCTTCCTGGGACAAAGAAGGAAGAAATTAATGTCGAGATGAATGACGGAAGGTTGACTATCTTTGTAAAACGTGAAGAGAGTGTAGAAGAAGAAAAGAAAAATTATGTTCACAGGGAAAGACGTTATTGCTCAATGAGTAGAGGTATATATCTTGTAGATGCTGAGGCTGAAGGTATCAAAGCTAAGCTCGAGGATGGAGTGTTGAATATTACAGTGCCTAAGCAAGATAAGAAAAAGAACACTTCCAAGGTTTTGGTAGAATAAAAGAATCCCTTTGGAAGATGGAGGGCGGTGTCGCTTTGGCGATATCGCCTTATTCATAATAAATACTGTTTCAGTATTTTGCGTGCCTTTTCCTCACCGTGAGGTTGATTTACAAGCTTATCAAGGACGTTGTACTGGCTTTCTAATCGACGACGGTATTGGGAAGGGGTAACACCAAACCAACGTTTAAACTGGGTGTTTAAATGTTTGCGGTTGGCAAAGCCTGATTGAA
The DNA here is from genome assembly GCA_964567325.1 of uncultured Oscillospiraceae bacterium. GTDB lineage: Bacteria > Bacillota > Clostridia > Peptostreptococcales > Anaerovoracaceae > UBA1426. The sequence goes on along the minus strand of CAZMMB010000069.1, from coordinate 2,459 downwards.
TAGCTATGTTATCTATAGTATTTCTTGAAGAACCTAAAAGGCGTTGTGCCTCTTCGCAGCGGGCCATAGAAAGTAGCTCACTGAAAGAAAGACCGCAGGCCTTTTTTATATATTTGGAAAGATAGCTGACAGATAAGTATTCCCTGGCTGCAATATCTTCAAGTTTAATTTTTTCTTTGAAGTTATCAAAAATATAATCGATTATATTGTAAATCCGTAGGAAATACGGATCATTTGGGCTGATATTTTCAGGTTGGCCTGCATTTAATGCGTGTTCCTTTTTTCCACTGAAGGTGTAAAATCGAAAATGAGCCAGTAAAAAAGAAAGCAGTTCATGGCCGATTTTCTCCAATCCAGCATCATCGACTGTTTCGTCGACATAGGCAAAGTATGTTTTGGCTAGTAAAAATCGCATATATTGAAGCTTGCTGCTCATCCTTTCTTTGTGAACAAAGGAATCGCAAACAAAGAAGGCTTTGTCAATGTCTTTGAAATAGCGCTTGTAATAATTCAAATCAATCTGGACATAGAGGAGAATATTCTGATCCTCTCGGGAGGATATTTGGTGGGCATCGTGCATGCTAAAAATATAAATATCACCGGGTGAAAGCCGATGCTTTAGTACTGTATCAGAAATGCGAATGCTCCCCTCCAAAACGCAAAGGATTTCCAGGGCGTTAGGATGAACATGGGTTGGATAATCTGTGATGCTAATGGTACCGGCTCTGATTTTACTGCGGGATTTATAACCTATAGTTTCAATGAACACCTTTTTTTACCTCCGAAGATACTTATTAATCTGGGTTTTATGTTCTCCCAATAAGCATAGTATAACAAAATATTACCCTTTGCAAGTTAATTTATTACCCGCAGCAGGGAGATTTAATACACGTATTTAGACTGAATAGTACACATTAAATGTCTAAATAGTACCCTATATTAACCCAAGTGAATGATAAAATATATATTGTTTGAATTGACTTGGAGGGAATATGAGTAAAAGAAAGTTATTAGCCGTGTTTGCAGTTATTGTTGCTAATACAATATGGGGACTTGATGTCATAACTATAGATTATATGTTGGATTTAATGCCATCTTCATCCTTGACATTTTTAAGATCTTTGATGTCCTTTATTGTCCTGTTAGGAATTGTATTGATTAAGGAGGGAAAACTACATATTGATAAAATAGATATGCCAAGAGTTTTCTTATGCGGTTTTATAGGTATGTCATTATATACTTGGCTGGAAGGTATGGGAATCCATCGAATATCCGGCCCATTGGCAACGTTGATTTTGGCTAATGTACCGGTTCTAGGCCTGATGGCGGACAAAATCTTTTATAAAAAGAAAATGACTAGGACAAAAGTAATGGGGGTTGTTGGCTCTGTCGTGGGTGTCCTTATAATTATTTTAGGCGGTGGGGGAGGGGGTTTAGCCGGTAGCCTCGGGGGAGTTGCCTTGATGTTTATCGCGGCTGTCTGCTGGGTGGCTTACATAAAATATTAATAAAACCCCTTAACGATAAGTATTCCTTACTTACGCTATTAGCGGGAATTATGGCATCAGGAACGGTTACATCAATTCCCCTATTCCTTTCTGGGAACCCCAAAATAGTCTTGCAACTGAGTCCAAATGTATGGCTTATATTATTGATTACTAGCATTATGTGCTTGGTTTTTGCACAGTTTCTGTATGTTTTTGGCGTTGCTAGGCTTTCAGTAAGCAATGTTGCAGTTTTTGAAAATATTCTGCCTGTAGTAACTGCAATATCTTCATTTGCTTTTTTTGGAGTAGTCTTGACGACAGTTCAGATGATTGGTGGTGCAATTATAATGGTTGCCTGCACCGCTGTTTCTATTTCAAGCGAAAGTCCCCAGCCTTTAGATTCGAAATTATCTGATATAAACTGGGGTGAATCAGAAAAGACCAAATCTTTAAATTCCAAACATAAGCTTGTGGAAAAGACAGCCAATACTTAATAATTTTCATTGCTGTTGCAGACCCTAAATATTGGCGACCTGAACAGATGAAAATCATTATCCTTTATTATTCCATTTTTACAAGTGCAAGGAATATGGATAGATACACTATTTATCTTTGCGCTTGTAAAATTCATAAATGGCTATAACATTGTAAATACAGGCCTTTTTGAATCATTCTGCAAGCCCTATTTAGCAGTAGTGAAAGTACTGTGTATAAAGCTGTGCTATAATCTATTAAAAGGTTTTAGCAGGATGTTTTGTATAAAGGGGGAAAAGTTTATGTTTACATGTGGCCATTGTGTAAAAAAAGTATGTGATAATGGCGATTTGGAGAATGCACCATCAAACTGTCCATTAAGGGATGATGAACTCAGGGAAAAAAGCAGGCTTAAATATCAGGAAAAAGAAAATGGAGAAATCTCCAGGCAGGCAGGCAGAACGGAATATGAGGGCTATTGTAGACGTACTCGAATTG
>CAZMMB010000068.1:1217-7673 GCA_964567325.1 uncultured Oscillospiraceae bacterium | reverse complement strand
AATGACATAAGCGCTGATGCTACTGTTTCTCTATCCATTTTTAATCTCCTCTATTTAATATTTAATTCCACTGGGGTTCAGCAGTGTATTTATGTTTAAATTCACCCTTGTCTATAGTAGTGAGAACGACAGGTTTATATGGATCCCCATCCCCATCAAAAGTGATGCTGCCAGTTGCCCCAACGAAGTCCTTTATACCAGCAAGAGTATCGCAGAGGGATTCAAATCCTTCTTGCTTTTCTATAGCATACAAAGCTAAAAGGTATGCATCAAAACCTAAGGCAGTTCCGTTAGGCGGTGTACCCTGGCCATATTCTTTTTCATATGCTGAAAGGAATTCCAGGGTCCTTTGGCCTATGGTAACTTCGCCATCAAAGTAATCGGTAAATACAACCCCTTCTACATCCTGGCCGCCCTCTTCAATAAAGCCCTCATCATGCCAAATATCCGTGCCAATAAATAAGGCATCAATGCCCCTTTTTTTTGCCTGCTTTATGATTTCCGCCGCCTTTATCCATGAGCATGGCAGATATATTACCTGGGTATCAATTTCCTTAAACTTACTCAGTTGTTTTTCGTAGCTAGTCTCATCTTGTCTATACTCTTCAACGGCAATATTGATAGGATCTTCGCCTTCGACCTCCGATAAAGAGGCTAACTTATCGGAAAATTGCTGGGCCAAGGCAGTCCCGTAATCATCCTCTTCCTCCTTTAATATGGCTACATTTTGGGGCTTCAATTCATTGAAAACATATTTAGCAGCCATTATGGCCTGGAAAGAATCCGTGGTTTCAATCCTGAAATAACAGGGGTTACCTTTTGTTACAAGTGGATTTGTACACGTGATTGATATTGCAGGTATCCCAGCCTCTAGGAAATATTCCCCCCCCACCATGCTCATAACATTTCCGTAGCTTCCTAGCACTATATCAACTCCCTTGTTGATAAGCTTCTGAGCAGCAAGTTTGCCATGGAAAAAATCCGATTTATTGTCAGCATATATAAGCTCAACCTTCTTGCCTTGGACCCTAGGATAGAGTCTATGGGCTAGTTCAATCCCCATAATCTCCTTATCGGCATGGTCCTGATCTTTTCCAGAGAGGGGCTGATAAATACCAATCCTGACGATATCATCCGCTGAACTCGCTAAACTCCTATCGGCTCCCACATTACTATCCCTAGTGCAAGCAGTTATAATGCATAATCCGACCATTAAAACCCATACAATAATTGTCCTGAACTTCCTTCTAATTTTCATTTTCCCCGGCTATTCCCTGTTAGCTTCAACAAAGCGCTTGATTTTCTTGGCTGTGGTCTTTTCAAATTCAGACTTCCTCAAGCTTAGCTTTTTAATTCTCTTAAAGTATGGTAGTTCCTCGTTTATAATATCCACCTGGCTCCATAGCAGGTCTAAAACTTCCTTGTCTTCATAGCCTTGGCCAAGTTTCTCTGTAACCGCCTCTGCATCGATTCTTACATTGGCCGATATTAATGTATCTTTCCTGTCTTCACTATCCTTCCCCCAAACTAAGGATTCCGAAACATAGGGTATCCGGCCTAAGTAGTATTCAATTTCCTCTGGATAAACATTCTTTCCATTCTTGGTTATTATCACACTTTTTTTCCTACCGGTTATATAGACAAAATTATCCTCATCCATATATCCTAAATCCCCGGTATAAAACCAGCCATCTTTTAAGACTTCATTTGTGGCCTCTTCATTTTTAAAATAACCCAGCATAATGTTAGGTCCCCAGGCGCAGATTTCCCCAATACCTGTATCCGGATCCGGACTATCTATTCTCAAATCAAAACCGGGCGGAATATATCCCGCAGATTTACTCTTAGGGCTTACATCAGGATTTAAAGCGCATATTGGGGCACATTCTGTAAGTCCATAACCCTGTAGGGCCATAATGCCAAAATCCTGTATCCCTTCTAGAATAGCAGGGTCAATAGCCGCACCGCCACAAATCATAATCCGCATTTTCCCCCCGAAAACATCTGTGATTTTCTTGGGGACTAAATTGATTCCAAATTTACGGGTGAACTTATTAATTTTTAGGACTGTTTTTAGCTTGTTCTCAGAACCAGTCTTTCTAGCCTGGCTCCATATTTTTTTATAAATGTTTTCCATAATAAGTGGAACCGTTAGAAACATAGTGGGTTGCACCTCTGACAGGTTCTTTAAAATATATCTTAAGCCTTCGCAATATGCAATCGATGCCCCCCTATATAGGGGCATTAAAAATCCACATGTACATTCATAGGTATGATGGATGGGCAATACTGAGAAAAATATATCGTCAGTCCCTACCCATAGCAGGGTGGGGGACGCCATAAGATCCTCTACTATATTACCATGTGAAAGCATAACCCCTTTAGACAGACCGGTGGTTCCTGAGGTGAATAGCAATATGTTCATTGCATCCCTATCTATGACAGCATCAAGGAATTCCCTGTTGCCCTGGTCTAAAAGTTTTCTTCCCTTTCCCTGGAGTTCCTTGAAGGACAGTATGTCCTTTGAATCTTCACTAGCCTCCATGTTTATTAAACAGGTCAGTTTTGTTTTTCCCCGGTCTCTGATGTCCTTAAAAATGCCCTCGAATTTTTTCCCATAAATTACACATTCCACTTCCCCCTGAGAAACTAGTTGTTCCAACTCGCTGGCAGGCAATTCTTTGTCCAAGGGCACTACCATTCCCGTTCCACAGGTTACTGCCAAGTAGGCGACGGCCCAGCTGTAGGAGTTATCACCTATTATCCCTATAGCCTTTCCCTTGAGACCTAAATCTATAAGACCTGTCCCTAAGGCATCCACATCTGCTTTGGTTTCTTTATAAGTAATTTTCCTGTATGCTTCGCCTGGCTTATCCTTGGAATGAAATGCCGTATTGTCACCATAAAGCTCTACGCTGGTTTCAAACATATGCTTAATATCTATTATGGGTCTTATATCCCTGTAACGGATTAGGGGGTCCTTGCTGGTCTTTACACCTTCTACTCTTGCAAGAGCATATTCCCATTCTTTCGCTTTTAAAGCCTCATATTTTTTGTGGTCCATTTCATTTCTCTCTCCCTTTTATAGGATTCTAATCATTAGTTCGTAGGTTGGCCTTGTTGCGCTTAATCTTCTTCGAAGCAGTTTTCTCAAACTCGACCTTTCGTATTTCAAACCTTTTAACTCTTTTATAAAGGGACATTTGAGAATTTGCATTCTCTACCGCCTCTTTAATTAATTTACGTATTTCATTGTCAGATAGGCTACCATGTTCCTCCTCTATGGCCTGATAGTCCGGTACTATATTGGCGTGAACCACCGTTTCCCCACCACATTGTTCATCTACGCCATAAACGATGCTTTCCAGTATATAGTCACTTTTACCAAGGTGAAATTCAACTTCTTCAGGAAATATGTTTTTTCCGTTTTTAGTTACTATAACATTTTTCTTTCTACCTGTTATATACAAGAAACCTTCTTGATCAAAATAGCCATAATCTCCTGTATGTAGCCACCCTTCTTTCAGTACCTTTTCTGTTTCAGCGGGATCATCATAATACCCTAACATAACCGAATTGCTTTTACATACGATTTCCCCGACACCATTTATGTCCGGATTTAAGATTCTGACCTCTGTATTGGGCATTGGCGGACCTACTGATCTAGCCTTACTATACTTATCTCGATTAACAGCGATTATGGGGGAACATTCTGTCATTCCATAACCCTGTATTAGGGGAATACCCATGGCACAAAAGTTTTCGGTTATTTCCGGATCCATGGCGGCGGCCCCAGAAATTAAAAGTTGAATGTGGCCACCTACAGCGGCATGAATATCCTTAAACATATATTTAGGAAGACTAGTATTGTATAGGCGTAATTTTTTAGATATAGTCAAGGCCCTTCTCAGCTTCTTTGACTTACCGGACTTTTCTGCCTGCCGCCATATCCTTTTAGGTATTGCCTCAAATATTAAGGGGACCCCCAACATAACATTAACCTTTGCTTCCGCCATATTCTTTGCTATGTATTTTAGCCCTTCACAAATCGCAACCGTGCATCCCTGGTATAGGGCCGTAAGAATATGACATGTCATTTCATATGTATGATGCATGGGTAAGACAGAAAGACCTACACACCCATTGACATTTACATATCGAGACATATTCACAACATTTGACACTAAATTCTTATGGGACAACATAACGCCTTTTGATGTTCCAGTGGTACCCGAGGTGAATAGGAGCAGGCTCATGGCATCCTCATCAATCTCGGCATCAATATATTCCCTGTTGCCAGCTTGCCTTTCCTCTTTCCCTTCCCTTAAAAGTTCCCCTAAGGATAGGATTCCATCTCCATGTACCTCACTATCTAAATTAATCCTTATTAACTCACCCTCAATTTCCGCTAAGGCCTTCTCGGTCAATACTTTTGTCTTGTTTGAAAAGATAACTAACTTTGCAGAAGAGCGTAGCAAAAGGCTTTTTATGTCATCAGATGTCAATTCCCTTTCAATAGGGACGAAAGTACCCACACCGCATGCCACGGTAAAATAGGAAAGTACCCATTCATACCTGTTTTCAGAAATTATTGCAATATTCCCCCCCTTAAAACCCCTGCTAATCAACGATGTACCAAGATTGTATATATCTTCAAGCATTTCAGTGTATAGGATAGGACGATATGGGTCACCGGGTCTGTCTTTAATTAAAAAGGCTTTTCTGTCTCCATAGCTTTCAACACTATTATGAATTAATTCTTTTAAATCCTTTATTTCATGTACAGGATAAAGAACTTTTTTATATTTTTTCTTATTCATTTTTACTAATGCCCCAATGATTTGACTTTAACTATAATGTTGTTAGTATATCATCTTGACAAGCTATGGGCAATATTATTTAATAGTATAATATGCCTGCCTAGTACTTGGACTGGGCAAGGCCTTACTATACAATGCAAGGAGATAGCATTCGATATGAACAAAGACAAGCTGATGGGAAATATGTTTCTCCTATTAACCTCTTTGATTTGGGGTCTAGCTTTCGTAGCCCAAAGGGTTGGAATGGACTATGTCGGACCCTTGACCTTTACTGCCGTACGCTTCTGGCTAGGCGTTGTTGTCCTTCTGCCTCTCCTAATTTTTACACAAAATAAAAAACCAAAGACAGAGCAAACTACCGGCAAAAATAAGTATAGCCTTTTGCTGGCTGGCGGAGTATGTGGCAGCATAATTTTCATAGCTTCTATCCTGCAACAATATGGGCTTGTGTTTACAACAGCTGGTAAAGCAGGATTCATAACTGCCCTTTATATCGTCATAGTCCCTATCCTAGGCCTGGTTATGAAACAAAAGCCGGGTGCTAAAAGTTGGCTAGGGGTAGCCTTAGGCTCCATAGGTTTGTATTTCCTTACAATTTCTGATTCCTTTACCATTGCACGAGGAGATTTCGTGGTTTTAATAGGGGCCTTTTTCTGGGCAGTTCATGTCCTATCTATAGATCACTTCAACCCCTATGTGGATAGCATCAAGTTATCTATTACTCAGTTTACCCTTTGTGCCTCTTTGGCCACTATCGGTATGATTATTTTTGAAACACCATCCTTAAACTCTATTATTAGCGGTGCAATTCCCATTTTATATTCAGGCATCCTGTCTTGCGGGGCCGGCTTTACCCTACAAATACTGGGACAAAAGCATACCACCCCTACGGTAGCTTCATTAATTTTAAGTATGGAAGCGGTTTTCGGGGCAGTTTTCGGTTTTTTAATCCTAAAGGAAATCATGTCTATAAGGGAATTATCGGGCTGTTTTTTAATGTTTGCAGCAGTAATTATCTCACAACTACCCAGTAAGATTAATAATAAATATATCGATCAAGACATTCAAGACATTCAAGATGAAAAGATAGTTCAACCTTAGCCTTTTTTGCACATTCCAAACTGTATGTGCCTGTCATGGTCTTATTGCCTATGTCGATTTTTCCATCCAATTCAATTGCCTGCATCAAACCGCCAGGGCCTTTGCTTTCATAAAATAGAAGTATGGAATTGGAATCAGTATTTAATCTGCCCCTAGCAAGGTGAACCGTTTTTCCTTTTTTCATATCAGGAGACAGGCTGTTCACCTCCATTTCCTCTGTTACCAGAGCGGATAGGCCAAGACCAAATTCAAATTCATATCCAAATCCATCTTCCGGAAGAATTTCCAGCTGGAAAAACTCCCCCTCTATATAGTTTTTTAAGTTCGGATGATATAATTTCCCCCGCCATATTCCTTGTATTTGCATATCTTTTCCTATACCTTGCTGGCCAGGCTAGTTACGGTCCCCAGTTGGGCTACCTATGGTTCAGGGCCCCAAGCAGCAACAATTAGGGCCTGCTGAAGGATTGATAAAGGCCATATTTACAATGTTATGGCCATTTATGAATCTTACAAGTGCAAAGATAAATGGTGT
>CAZMMB010000068.1:0-1207 GCA_964567325.1 uncultured Oscillospiraceae bacterium | reverse complement strand
CAATCGGCATAACAACGGTTAACCGATTACTGGCAGATTTCATCTGCCGGCTGAACGAATTCTGGCTTTCAAAATAATCCGTTCAGCAGACCCTATTTATCAATTACTTTGACATAGCATCTTATTGTATTCTCTATTCTAACCCCATTCTAACACATTACTCCTTATAAGGACCATCGTCTATGATGTCTATAGTGCTTTGCAGCTTTATCTATTACAAGTTAATATTTTGACATCAGGAGATTATCACATATGGATAATATACAGAAACAATTAGGATTACGATTGCGTACATTTAGGATTATACGCCAATACAGTATTGAGGAGCTGGCCCATAAAGCCAACCTTAATCCCGCCCATTTAGGAAAAATCGAGAGGGGCGAGCGCAATTTCACCATTAGGAGTTTAGATAAAATTGTAAAAGCTTTAGAAGTGTCTTACGATTCAGTCTTCGCTTTTGACCAAGAAATCCCCTCGGTGGAAAATCCAATTGTTTTAAAAACTGTTTCCTATCTCAATGCAATGACCACTAAAGAACAGGATCATATCTATAAGACAGTTCAAATGTTGGCAAAGAAGAAATAAAGCAAAAAAACAATTGATGCAAATACTTCCGCATATTTTGTACAAAATTTACGCTTGTGTGTGGATTTTTCGTGTGAAAAGCCCTAATATGAGCAAAATTTACACTTGTGTGTACTTTTTACCAGGTTTTTTCACACACAAGTGTAAATTTTGCTCATTATTCGCAATACTTTTTGCAGAATTATTTAGGGCTTGCTGAACGATTCATAAAGGCCTTTAATTGCAGTGTTATGGCCATTTATGAATCTTACAAGTGCAAGGATAATTAGTATATCTGTCCATAATCCTTGCACTTGTAAAGATGGAAAAACACAAATCTTAATTTCCATCTGTTCAGCTTGCCAATAATTAGGATCTGCAATCGGCATATATCAGCAGTTGGCCGATTGCCGGCAGATTCCATCTGCCGACTGAACGGGTTGTTTGGAAGGTTAGAACCCGTTCAGCAGACCCTATTTATCGTTGGCAAATGGCAAAAAGACGCAACTAGTGTGTCTGATCTGCCGGTGATGGTCAAAAAAACGCAATCAGTGTGCCTGAACCGCCGGCGCTGGTCAAAAAGTCGCAACCAGTGTACTTTTAATAGAGAAATAGCCCTGAAAAGTACACTACACGCACATAT
>CAZMMB010000067.1:2997-7737 GCA_964567325.1 uncultured Oscillospiraceae bacterium | reverse complement strand
ATAATAAAGAGAAATTTCTTGCTATTTTATACTTGACTTTTCATAGCTGGTCTCCTTATCATCCCTTTTCAATCTATTGCTTTAGACCATAATGTTACGATTCTAACATGAAACCAGGTCTCATTAAACTTGTCGAAGCCTATATCCTGCTGCTTTAAGCATCCTGTTCATAAGGGCAAAGCCTATTGAATCATCACTATCTAGTGCCACTGCAAGTATTAAATCCACCTTCTCATCGTCCATTTGCCTCAGGTCAGCAAAAAAGTTTCGAGCAATTTCCTCATATGATTCTCCATCAAATAGGAGCAAACCAAGCTTGTCTCCTCGGGTCTGGGCATCCCTTTTAATCCTTGAGATCTCCTTGTCTATATTCTCCTTGGACCCTTGAAGAATAAGCATTTTTGCCTTTGGCGCATAGTGGGTATATTTCATACCCGGAGAGAGGGTCACACTGTGCATGGATTCGGCTACAAGAACCTGCTTTCCTAGCGCATGGCTTATTTCCTCGGGAGTAACTATGCCGGGCCTTAAAATCACAGGGTTTGGCACTGTCATATCCACTACTGTTGATTCAATGCCCACCCTACAATCACCACTGATGATAATGGCATCTACTCTCCCCAAAAGATCATCCACTACATGCTTACCCCTAGTGGGGCTTGGGTGGCCAGATATATTTGCGCTAGGAGCTGCAAGGGGACATCCAGCCTGCCTAATCAATTCTAAGGCTATAGGGTTGTCCGGCATCCTAACGGCTACTGTGTCAAGGCCCCCTGTCGTAATATCCGGAACTGTATCTTTTTTATTTAAAACCATGGTTAAGGGTCCCGGCCAAAAGCGCTTTGCCAAAATATCCACATCGCGAGATTTTCGATTCACGATTCTTTCCAGGTCCTTTTCATCCGCTATATGCACAATCAAAGGATTATCCGAAGGCCTACCTTTTGCAAGATAAATTTTTTTTATGGCCTCGGGGTCAAGAGCATTGGCCCCAAGCCCATATACTGTTTCCGTAGGAAAGGCTACAAGGCCTCCTTTTTTCAGAATCTTTGCAGCCTCTTCTATATTCTTATAAGATTCATCTATTTCCCTTATGTCTAATAGCTTTGTTTCCATTTTAAAGGTTCTTCATCTTTTCTGCTTGATCTGTTGTTATCAATCCATCGATGATTTCATCAATATCTCCGTCCAGGAAATAATCCAACTTATATATAGTCATCCCTATTCGATGGTCAGATACCCTTCCCTGTGGAAAGTTATATGTCCTTATGCGTTCGCTTCTATCCCCGGAACCCACCTGGTTCTTTCTGGCTTCGGATATCTCCTTGTTCTGCTCTTGTATTCTCAGGTCATATAGCTTCGCCCTTAAAATTTTAAAGGCCTTATCCTTATTTTTCAACTGGGATTTTTCATCTTGGCAGGTAACCACTATTCCGGTCGGTTCATGAGTCAAACGAACTGCCGAGTCCGTGGTATTAACGCTTTGGCCACCATTTCCTGAAGACCTGTATACATCAACACGGACATCATTATTGTCTATATCTATTTCAACATCATCTACCTCAGGGAGCACAGCTACAGTTGCAGCAGAGGTATGAATTCTTCCGCTGGACTCTGTCTCAGGAACACGCTGTACCCGATGGACACCACTTTCATATTTCAACCTTGAATAGGCACCTTTACCTTTGATTAATACAATCGCTTCCTTTATACCACCTATCCCCGTTTCATTCATATCCATTATTTCTGTCTTCCAGTTTTTTCTTTCCGCATAACGCATGTACATGCGCAGTAAATCTCCCCCAAAAAGTGCGGCCTCTTCCCCGCCTGTCCCCGCACGAATTTCCATGATGACATTTTTTTCATCATTAGGGTCCTTTGGAATTAAAAGAATACGGAGTTCCTCGCTGTATGTTTCAAGCATTTCTTCGGAAATAGCCAGCTCCTCCTTGGCCATCTCCTTAAGTTCTTCTTCTGTGTCGCTTTCACCTAGTAGGTCCTTTGAAAAGGCAACATCATCCTTGGCCTTTTTATAATCGTTATATTTATTAACTATTGGCTCCATATCGGACATCTCTTTGACTAATTTTCGCCACTGATCCTGGTCTGCAATAACATCAGGATCGGATACAGTAAGAGCCATCTCCCTGTATTTATTCTCCATGAAATCTAGCTTATCGAACATTTTCACTTCAACTCCCGTTCGGATTCATAATGGTACAAACAAACTTCTTTTAAAAAAACCGGAAAGTGAGTTTCCGGTTTTCTTCCCTTATTCGATGTTGAACTTTTTCTTGAACTTTTCGACACGTCCTCCGCGGTTGATAAATTTCTGTTGGCCCGTGAAAAATGGGTGACAAGCAGAACAAACATCTAATCTCAATTCCCCCCTGGTCGACTTTGTCTCGAATTCGTTTCCACATGCACAGGTAACCTTGCACTCCTTATATTCAGGATGGATTCCTTCTTTCATCGTTCTCACCTTCCTTTAATTCTATCTATCTTTAAAGGGCAATCCCTAAAATACAACTATTATATGTTAGCACATGAAAAACATAAAGGCAAGGTTTTTCTCATTATCTCTAGGCCCTTTTTTATTTCATTTTCAGATATAGTCAAAGGGGGAAGAAGTCTAAGGACATCAGCCCCTGCCGTCAATGTCACCAATCCATTTTCCAGCAGAAGTTTGACCAGCATTTTTACGTCGAGACCTTCCACCTGTATTCCTATCATCAAGCCCTTTCCCCTTATATCCTTGGCCTCCTGAAAATCCAATTCCATTATACCTTCATGGAGCATCTTCCCTTTGCTTTCCACATCCTCCATAAAGCCATCTTCAAGAACTACGTCTAAAACTGCATTTGCTGCCGCACAGGCGACTAGGTTTCCACCGAATGTGGATCCATGGGTTCCCAGCGAAAGGACATTCCGGCATTTCTTGTTTACTAGCATGGCTCCAATGGGTAAACCTCCCCCCAGCCCTTTTGCAATAGTAACTACATCTGGCATTATCCCTAGGCTTTGATAACATAAAAAAGATCCGGTGCGACCGATGCCTGTCTGTATCTCATCAAAAATAAGTAATATATCCTTTTCTTCAGATAATATTTCTAATTCCCTGACATAATCTAGATCAAGGGGAATTACACCCCCCTCACCTTGAATGGGCTCTATCAGAAAGGCACAAACATCAGGACTTATATTGCTTTTTAATTCCTGCAAATTATTTGCCTCTAGGTATTTAAATCCATCTAAATACGGGGAGAAATCCTTATGATATTCTGGCTGACCTGTCGCAGTGATTGTTGCCATAGTTCTTCCATGAAAAGATTTTTTCAGGGTTATAATCGTACTCCTTCCTTCACCGTACTTATCCTTGCTATATTTCCTTGCTAATTTAATAGCCGCCTCATTGGCTTCAGCCCCGCTATTGCACAAAAACACCTTATCCATTCCAGATATATGGGTCAAACGGGAACATAATATTCCGTAGGGTTCAGAATAAAATAGGTTAGAAACATGTGCTAGCTTGTGCGCCTGTTCGGTTACTGCTGACACCCAGTGGGGATGTGAATAACCTATGCTGTTTACACCAATTCCACTAGAAAAATCAATATATCCCTTTCCTTCGCTATCATATAGCATGGACCCTTTACCCAATTTAAAAAAGCCATTGTACCTGCCATAGTTTTGCATGCAGTTTTTTTCATCCAAAAGTTTTATTTCTTTAAAATTCATATTACCCCCCTTAGGCTGTTATCATGGTGCCTATTCCCTCATCCGAAAGAAGTTCTATCAAAATAGAATGTTCTATCCTTCCATCTATTATATGCGTTCTCTCAACGCCACCTGCTAGCGCTTTTGTGCAACATTCAATCTTGGGTAACATACCCCCAGACAATATACCCCTTGACTTTAACTGGTCTATATCAGATATTTTAATTCTAGATATTAGGCTATCTTCATCATCTGTATCCATTAACACACCTTTGACATCTGTCAGTAATATCAGTTTTATGGCCCCTAAGGCAACGGCTAATTCGGCAGCCACTGTATCTGCATTCACATTGTAAAGGCTGTTCCCATCCACCCCCTGGGCAATACCTGAAACCACTGGAATGTACCCCTTGCTGATGACGTCATTTACGATTTTTGGATTGATGGATGTAATGTCGCCAACAAGACCTAAATCCTCCTCACCACCACGTCTCACAGCTTGAATCATTCCCCCATCCATGCCACCAAGGCCGACAGCCCTGCCGCCTGCATCGTTTATTAGTGATACCAGGTTTTTGCTTATTTTACCGCATAAAATCTGCTGGACTACATCCATAGTATCCTTATCCGTGTACCTTAGTCCATCGACGAATCGGTTTTCAATCTTTAACCTCTTAAGCATTTGGCTTATTTCTGGGCCTCCACCGTGGACCAATACAGTGTTTATTCCAACAAGAGACAAGAGGATAATATCCTTAATTACCGCATCCTTTAAAGCTTCTTCTACCATAGCATTTCCGCCGTATTTTATAACAATTGTTTTTTCATTGAACTTCTGAATATAGGGCAAGGCCTGAACTAGTAGTGATGCCCTATCCTTTTGTTGTTGAACCATTATTTACCTACTTTCTTTCTATTCTTTCCATTCTTTCCATTCTTTCCATTCTCACGCTCCGCGTCGAGTCCACTTTGCCCCACCCCGCTTCTGTCCACTCTGATCCGCCCAACTTCCAGTTCGCCTTG
>CAZMMB010000067.1:0-2897 GCA_964567325.1 uncultured Oscillospiraceae bacterium | reverse complement strand
CCCACCCCGCTTCTGTCCACTCTGATCCGCCCAACTTCCAGTTCGCCTTGCTCCGCCCCACTTCCAGTTCGCCTTGCTCCGCCCCGCGTTGAGCCCACTTTGCTCCGCCCCACTCGATTGCTATTGATTACCCCACTCCTAACTTAATATTAGGTCCTGTAATTTCCATTAATATTTACATATTCACAGGTAAGGTCACAACCCCATGCTGTAGCCTCTTTATCGCCTTCCTTTAAATCTACTATGATACATACCTCCTCCGATGAAAGAATTTTATTTGCTTCAGCTTCATCAAACAATAGGCCTCTGCCATTCTTGCAGACTAGGATTTCCCCATTCTCCGAACAGAAGGCAATATCAGTTTTTCTATAATCGAATTGTGCTCCAGAATATCCGGCAGAGCATAGCACCCTGCCCCAATTAGCATCCCTACCATATAACGCTGCCTTGGTTAGGGATGATGATATAATAGATTTTGCAATAATTGCGGCCTTTTCCTCATCCGAGGCTTTGCAAACAGTACAGGATATAAGCCTAGTTGAACCTTCCCCGTCCCTGGCCAGTTCCCTAGCTAAATAGGTGCATACCTCCATAAGGGCCATAAGGAAAATTTCATATTCCTCCGATTCGTGGCAGATTTTTGGGTTAGCTGCCTGCCCATTAACCATTATGCAAGCCATATCATTAGTGGATGTATCCCCATCAACACTTATTCGATTAAATGTCCTCTTTACACAATAGCGCCAGGCTTTTTCCAAGAGACCTGCATCTATATCTATATCGCTCGTAATAAAATTTAGGGTGGTACCCATATTTGGGTGAATCATGACCGATCCTTTAGAAATTCCACCTATTTTAATCTCCCTACCCCCTAGGTCAAAAGATACCGAATACTCCTTACTATATGTATCTGTCGTCATAATAGCCTCAGCGGCGTCGCCGCTTCCTTCTCTTGAAAGGGATCCTACAAGTTCCGGCATACCCCTTTCAATAGCATCTATATCTAAGGGCAGGCCTATCACACCTGTGGATGCTACTATAACGTCCTCGGTATTTATAGCCAAAGCATTTGATGTAGCCTTTGCCATTCTAATTGCATTATCCCAGCCCATTGGAGCGCAGGCATTGGCGTTGCCGGAGTTAACAATAATGGCCTTGGCCTTCCCATCCTTAATATGATCCATGGTCACATAAATAGGGTCTGCCTTAACTATATTTGAAGTATACATGGCTACAGCCTTGCATTTCGTCTCGCTGTAAATCAGGGCCAAATCCTTTTTATTCTTATTCTTCCTTAACCCACAATATATGCCGGCTGCTAGAAAACCCTGAGGGGCGCACACACCACCATCTATTTTCATTATCCTATTTGTATTTAATTTGTTGATTTTCATAAACCTTTACCTCTTCATGATTGATTTAAAAAGCTGGGGCAATTGATGTAAGACCGGCAGCCTCATCAAAGCCGAAAACTATATTCATATTTTGCACGGCCTGGCCTGCAGCCCCTTTGACCATATTATCTATAGCACTACAAATTACCAACCTATTTCCTTTGTCAGCAAAGTGCAAAGATATATGGCAGCTATTAGACATTCTTACATTGCCGACATTTGCATATTCTCCGGCTTGAAGTAATGTTACAAATACTTCCTTTTCATATACATTCTTGTAGACACTCCTTAATCTATCGGGGGGCCCATTATATCTACAGTATATAGTCGACAAAATCCCCCTGTTTATCGGCACTAAATGGGGAATAAATGTAATATTGACTTTTTCCCCTGCATATTTACCCAATTCCTGTTGAATCTCAGGTATATGCCTATGACCCTCCGCCTTATAGGCTGCAAGGTTTTCATTGCATTCAGGGAAGTGGGTATTTTGTGTCAGGCCCCTGCCTGCCCCAGTAACTCCAGATTTAGAGTCTATAATGATATCTTCCGTATTGATTATCCCTTCCTTAAGACCTGGATAAAGGGCTAAAGCTATAGAAGTCGGATAGCAACCGGGATTTGCAATCAATTTTCTTTTTTTGATTTTATCCCTGTAGATTTCGCATAAGCCGTATACCGATTGATTATGTAGCTCCTTATCAAGAAAATGGCCCTGATACCAATCCTCGTATTCCTTCTCTTGCTCAAGGCGAAAATCTGCACCTAAATCTATAAATACGGCACCTTTATTCATGGCTTCTCCGGCCAATTCCTGTGACAAACCATGGGGTAGGGATGCAAAAACCACATGGCTAGATTCTATAACGTCCGAAGGATTTTTCTTTAAAGTCAGTTTAGGCCGACTTCTAAGATTCGGATAAATATTCGCTATGTCTTGGCCAGAAAAACTAACAGAACTTACGCTTTCTAATGAAACATGGGGATGATAGCTCAATAGGCGTACTAACTCCACCCCTGCATATCCAGTTGCCCCAATAACTCCAGCCTTAATTTTTTTGCCCTCCATATTGCCTCCTGTTTAACTATTTTAAGAATTGTTTATAATTATACACACTTATGAATAATATGCAAGAAGTTTTGATAGAAACACAATTTTTTATTATAGAATAAATTTTCTTAACTGACGGAATTTCTTTAACAAATATCAATAACATGAGTATTTTCCGCCCCATTTTGGGCCACTGTCCGGAGAAGGCTGACCATTTGTCGGAAGAAAGCAGGACACCTGCCCGGAGAATGTGGGCCAATGTCCGGGGAAGGCTGACCATTTGTCGGAAGAAAGCTGGACACCTGCCCGGAGAATGCAGGCCAATGTCCGGAGAAGGCTGGCCGTTTGTCGGAAGAAAGCAGGACACCTGCCCGGAGAATGTGGGCCATCTATCCAGGGGAAAACGGGACACTGTCCGGAGCAGCGGCTCCGACACACCGGTAAATGCATAA
>CAZMMB010000066.1:0-7916 GCA_964567325.1 uncultured Oscillospiraceae bacterium | reverse complement strand
ATTTTAAAGAGGTGGCATAGCTCTTTGGGCTATGACTACATCATACCAGGAGGATGAAAAAGATGACCAGAGAGGAAATTATTAATAACGAAATCATGGGAGATGAAGATACTCTTAAAGGCAAGTACCTTATCTTCTCTATGGATAACGAGTTATACGGTATGGAAATACGGTATATTACAGAAATTATCGGAATCCAACCAATTACAGAAGTTCCTGAGATGCCAGACTATGTTAAAGGCATCACTAACTTACGGGGGAAAATTATACCAGTTATGGATGCCCGCCTAAGATTCAAAAAGCTAGAAAGAGAATATGATGACAGAACATGCATTATAGTCCTGGATTCGGATGATACATCTATTGGGCTTATTGTAGATAGCGTAGCGGAGGTATTGACCATACAGGATTCAGATATTACCCCTGCCCCTGAAATCAACAAGGTAAGCCATAGGTATATCAAGGGTGTTGGCAAGGCCGGAGGTAGTGTTAAGCTGCTATTGGATTGCCAAAAGCTCTTAGTCGATGATGAGTTGGATTCCATAAGCTCTACCATTGAAAAAAAGTGATTAATTGACTGGAAGAAGGAGTGCTTATATATGAATATCCATAAAAAAATCAGAGTTCTCATAGTCGACGACAGCCCCTTTTTCCGGCAAATCATTGCCACGGCAATAAGCAGCGACCCTTTAATTGAAATAGTTGCTGTTGCCTCTAACCCCTCCGAAGCGAGAGATAGAATTGTTGAAACTAATCCCGATGTAATCACCTGTGATGTGGAAATGCCGGTCATGGATGGAATTGAATTCTTGCGCTGGCTTTTACCTCAGCACTTTGTCCCTGTAATTATGGTTAGTTCTGTGAGCGATAAGGTGTTCGATGCTATGAATGCAGGGGCAGTGGATTTTGTCGTAAAGCCTGGTCAAGACTCCTTTCAAAGTATGGAAACCTTCAGGAATGATTTAATAAGGAAGATTAAAACAGCTTCTATTGTCAAGGCCGGATTGATGAAGGACCAAGAAACCACCAACCCCATCCCATCCGGACCATCTGGCAGCAATAGGGACAGGCTAATCGTTATTGGAGCCTCGACCGGAGGCACAGAAGCAATCTTCAATATACTTAAAGCCTTGCCCAAGACTCTTCCGGGAATTGCCATAGTGCAACACATTCCCCAGGTGTTTTCACAAATGTTTGCAGATCGCTTAAACAATCAGACAGGCTTAAGGGTTAGGGAAGCAAAAACCGGGCTACAGCTAGAACAAGGCCATGTCCTAGTAGCCCCGGGGGACATGCATATGAAAATAAAAAAGGTTGGAAACAGACTTGAGGTTGAATGCTTCCATGGGGCAAAAATCAACGGCCACTGTCCATCGGTAGATGTACTCTTCGATTCCGCCGCTAAACTAATTGGGAGTAAGGCCATAGGCATATTGCTGACCGGCATGGGCTACGACGGGGCCAAGGGACTATTGAACATTCGCCGCAACGGCGGCCGCACAATCGGGCAGGATGAAAGTTCTTCAGTTGTATATGGAATGCCTAAGGTTGCCTACAATATGGGAGCCGTAGAAACACAGGCCACCCTGGCAGATATACCAGGAATATTGATGAACTTATTGACCAAGGGCTGAAAAGGCCGCAATTATAAATACTATTACACTATCTTAAACAGGAGGACGATATGAAAAATTTAACTATCAGCAAGAAGCTAATCTTAGGTTTCGGTATCATTTTAGCCATGCTTCTTATCACCGTAGCAATGTCTGTTTTCAGTATAAAAGGCATACATGAACAGATTGAATCCTATGCTGATTATACTTTACCGAATAGCACCATGGTTTTAATGATTCAAAATAGCACTGTGTCAGCCCAGCGAAATATGGCCATTGCTATGTCAGAAAATAATACGAGTAGAAGAAACGCTTTTTTCGATTTAGCACAAGTAGATGGGTCAAATTTTATGGCCAACTTAGACAGGTATGCAAATAACCAAAGGGACAATAGACGGGATGGAGAGATTCAGGAAATTAGGGATCTGGCCGGCCAAGCGGGCGGTTTTAGGTTAGAAATAGTGGATATGCTAAAGGACCTCGACGAGGAAACTTTCAATAAGGCTAATGAGTTGTTTTTGCAATCCTATATTCCAACCATGGACAAGGTAACTGATATTTTAGAGGCATTCCACATAGATACAACAGATAATGCAGATCAACAAGATGCTGATGCCAGGGCTGCTGTTAAGGTTGCCTGGACCATACTTATTACCTGTTCTATCCTAGCTATCCTAATTTCTATACTAATGGTATTTCTCATTAGGAAATCTATAATAAACCCTGTAAAAGAAATAATGAGGACCTATGAGGAAATATCCAGGGGGAATATACATACCACCATCAACTACGAAAGCAAAGATGAGCTCGGCCAGATGGCCAAACTGATCCAACAGACAAACGAAATGCAAAATACAATCGTCAATGATGTGATAGATAAGTTCAGCAAAATCTCTCAGGGTGACCTCTGCCTCAAGGTGGACCTGGACTACCCCGGTGACTTTGCCACACTAAAGGAAACCATTGAAGAAACTGTCGATGCCTTAAATGAGACCATGCAGATAATCAATACTGCTGCCGAACAGGTGAGTACAGGTGCTGAGCAGGTTTCTAGCGGTGCCCAGGCCCTATCATCAGGCTCCACTGAGCAAGCCTCTTCGGTGGAACAGCTTACAGTATCTATTGGGGAAATAGCGGAAGAGGCAGCAGAAAGTTCAGCCAGCGTTAAAAATGCTAATGAACATGTGGTACAGGCTGGGGAAGGAATGAGTACAGGCAACGACTATATGAACCAGCTTACAGAGGCCATGGCGGAGATTGGCGCTTCCTCCAATCAAATAGCCAATATCACAAAGGTCATTGAAGACATAGCCTTCCAAACTAACATTTTAGCCCTTAATGCAGCTATTGAGGCGGCCAGGGCAGGAAATGCAGGCAAGGGCTTTGCCGTAGTAGCTGATGAAGTGAGAAGTTTGGCAGCCAAATCCGCAGAGGCAGCCCAACAGACAGGTGAACTGATTCAAAATTCCGTTTCTACCGTATCTAAGGGGTCCCAGCTGGCTACAGAAACAGCCCAGATATTACAAGATGTTGAACAGGCGACTAAAGCGGTTACAGAGAGTTTTGTTGTTATAGAAGAGGCTAGTGCCGCACAAGCCAGTGCAATTGATCAGATTAGGCAGGGGTTGACCCAGGTTTCATCCGTGGTGCAAATGAATGCGGCCACGGCCGAAGAAAACTCTGCCACTAGTGAAGAAATGTCCGCCCAGGCTGCAACCCTCAATGAAGAAGTAAGAAAGTTTAAATTAAACAATGCAAACGTATTGGAACATCACGATAGTTCAACCCATGCGACCCTCAGGGAATTACCCCTGCCTGAAACCTTAACCCTTGAAGGCGAGTCAGATATGGGTAAATACTAAGTACAAAGGCGAAAAAGCCTAAACAAGACAGATAATATAAAAAGCGCAGGCAATCCTATCTAGATGATATAGATTGTCTGCGCCAAATTATTTATTTTACCCTCTTATATTTTTCATTCAATGCCCTAGCCACCAGAATACCACTAGCTGATGCCTGAGACAGGGAATGGGTCACCCCTGAACCATCACCCAAGGCATAAAGGCCTGGAACCTTAGTTTCCATCCTTTCATCCAACTCAACCTTGGAGTTATAAAACTTTACCTCAACCCCATAAAGAAGAGTGTCTTCATTAGCAGTTCCAGGCGCTATTTTGTCCAAGGCATATATCATTTCTATTATATTATCCAGCTGTCTTTTGGGAATGACAAGAGACAGGTCTCCAGGTGTAGCCTTAAGAGTAGGTCTTGTAAAGCATTTTTCCATCCTTCTAGTGCTGCTTCTTCTACCCTTTACCAAGTCGCCGAACCTCTGCAAGAGCACACCCCCTCCTAGCATGTTGGACAGTCTAGCGATAGATTCCCCATAGCCATTGCTATCTTTGAAAGGCTCTGTAAATTTATTTGATACCAAGAGGGCGAAATTTGTGTTCTCAGTATGGAATTGGGAATCAGAATAGCTATGGCCGTTGACAGTTACTATCCCATTGGTATTTTCTGCAACTACCTCACCGTAGGGGTTCATGCAAAAAGTCCTTATCATGTCGTTATACTTGTCCGTTTTATATACTAGTTTACTTTCATAGACATCGTCTGTAATGTGTTTAAATATAACTGCAGGCAGCTCAACCCTGACGCCTATATCGACACGATTTCGCGTCATTTTGACCCCAAATTTCTCGCAAACATCAGATATCCATTTGGAACCAGACCGGCCTGTAGCCAAAACTAAATCATTGCAGAAATATTCTTCCCCTTTATCGGTAGACACAATGAAACCCTTATCCGCCCGTTCTACTGAGGATGCTTCCGTATGAAAAATCACATCTACCTTATCCTTAGAATATTCAAACATTTTCTCTAATATTTTTATATTGCGGTCTGTTCCTAGGTGCCTAACTTTTGCATCTAGTAAATGCAAATTGTTTTGCAAAGCAACCCTCTTCAGGTTCGAATTGGCTGTTGAATATAGTTTGGCATCAGCACCCCCCATGCTACAAAGGACACCATCAACATATTCCATCATCTCCATTGCCTTTTCCACACCTAAATAGGAATGGAGGTCCCCCCCAAATTGGGTGGTAATATTGTATTTTCCATCCGATAATGTCCCCGCTCCCCCATAACCATTCATTATTTGACAGGGGGAACACTTAATGCAGGTCGGGGTAGCCCCTGTTTTTATGGGGCACACCCTATGCCCTAAATCGCCACCTTTTTCAATCATGAGTATCTTGGCCTTGGTGTCCAACTTTGTCAATTCGTAGGACATAAAGACCCCACCAGCCCCTGCTCCCACTATAATTACATCATACTTTTTCATTACAATCCTCCAATAGAATCAAAGAACCTTCCCTACTTCCATTTAATACATACTTATGATATCATAAACCCTAATTAGATAATATAAACCACAAAAAAACTAGGGGGATTCCAACCATGATTTCGAAACGACAAAGATATTTTCTAATTGGTCTTCTGTTTGCTATAGTTACAATAATTTCAACGGTGTGGAACATTAAAACAAGTGCCCATATGAAAAGCTATACTTACACATTGATAAGTGCCTTTATTGCTATTTTATTTCTTAAGAATTCTATATTTAAACAGTAGATATATGTCCCTTTATACATCTGTACATCATTAATAAAGCCCGCCTAAGGCGGGCTTTGAGATACTTGGGTAACTTAGTCCTCTTCCCCTTCGTCTTCATCCTCATCGTAGGCAGTTAATTCTTCAAACACAGCGCATACTTTTTCATATTCCTCATCATTTTCAATATCGATTAGCTCGCAATCATTTTCATCATCCTCCAGCTCCCTGTATTCATATAGATACACCTCATCGGAGCCATCTGTTGCGAAGAGAGCAATATACTCTTTTTCATCTACATCGAACACTCCCATGACTTCGCATTCAACCTCGTTTCCATCGTCGAACTCCAAAGTCATGATTTCGAAATCCTCCTGAACACAATTATCTTTGTCTGTCATGTGAATATCCTCCTAATATAATAAACTTGCTAATTCAGGTCTCAATTATACCATAGAAACCTACTTTAGGATTACTATAACACCATCATTGGTTTTTAACAATCAATTTGTTCAAATGTTCTTTTACATTTTTTGCGGCAGGCAAATTCATTCCTTCCACCTTCCTCAAAGTCTCGATATCTGCCCTCCTGATATTCTCTATGTTGCCTAAACTTTTCAGCAGGGCAGCCTTGCGTTTTTCACCAATTCCAGGTATATCGTCTAATACAGATTTCTTTAGTTTTTTAGACCTAAGTCCCCTGTGATAATCGATAGCAAACCTATGAACTTCATCCTGAATCAGCGAAATATATCGCAAAAGTGGCCTATTATTTTTCAAATCCTTTTCCTGTCCATCGTATATTAATCCTTTAGTCCTATGTCTTTCATTTTTCACCATCCCTGCTATGGGTATCCGCAGTTTCAAGGCATTTACCACCTCCAAGGCCGCATTGACCTGATTTATACCACCGTCTATAAGCATCAAATCAGGTAGGGGCAAAAATCCCTGAGACCCATCCAAGGCCCTCTTTAACCTTCTATATATTACTTCCTTCAGGCTATCGGTATCTCCTCCCCCCGGAGCCGTTTTTATGCGAAACCTCCTGTAACTCTTTTTAAGCTTCTTACAATTTTCAAAAACAACCATAGCTCCCACCGCATCTGTTCCCGCAATGTGGGATATATCATAGGCCTCAATGCGGCGACTCCCCGCCAAACCTACTACCTTCCAACCATCGTCAATGGCCTTAATCCTTTCCCTTTCCTGCTTTTTTGATTCCTCCGCCCTCCGCCTGATTACCTTGACCTTGTTCCTTCTAACAGCAGCAAGAAAGTCATCTAACCGCTCTTGATCAGGGATAGCCTCAACGGCTATAATCTGGTCCCGATATTCGGCTGCTTTCTCATAATCCATATTTCCTGCCGCTTCTGCCATCCTATCCTTCAATTGTGCCAGTATGCCCTTAGTATTGCCAAACAAAAAGTCAACTGCCTGGTCCACGGATTTTCTGTATTCAGAATTATCCACATCTCCCTTGCATATGCCTTGGCATTTTTCTATATGAAAATTTAGGCAGGGTTTGAAATCCTTAGGGAAATTTACTGTACTACAGCGCTTAATACTATAGATTTCCGTCAAAAGCTCTATCAGCCTGTCCATAGAGGACACATCGGTATAGGGACCAAAATACACGCTACCATCCTCAATTATCCTTCTAGTCTTCACCAACCTCGGCCATTTCTCATTGATTGTCACTTTAATATAAGGAAAGGATTTATCATCCCGCAATAGAACATTATACTTAGGCATGTACTTCTTTATCAGGTTTGATTCCAGCAAAAGGGCTTCCATCTCCGTTTCCGTTATAATGTATTCAAATTCCTTTATATGGGACACCATGGCCCTGACCTTTGGGTCCAGGTTGGATTTCGATTGGAAATATTGCCTTATCCTGTTTTTCAATGAAATGGCTTTACCTATATATATTATCTGACCTTCTTCGTCTTTATGCATATATACTCCAGGCTTGTCCGGCAGCTCCTTTAAATTATCGCTAATATTAAACACTATCCTTACCCCTCTTTATAGGAAACCTATCCACATCCAACAATTGTCTATCCTTTCAATTAATATGCCTAGCTTGAGTTATTTAATATTAACACCTTGATAGTAATGTTGCAAAATTTCTTTATAGCCGTAGCCCTCTTTAGCCATGCCATTGGCCCCCCATTGGCTCATACCGACACCATGGCCGTAACCATGACTAGTGAAAACTATATTTTCCTGACCGTCGAAGGCTATTGAGAAGTTAGCGGACCGAAGATTAAATAGGTCTCTGATTTCCCTCCCCGTTAAAACTATGTTCCCTAGCCTCATTTGTTTCACACGGCCGCCATCACTTCTTTCTACTATTTCTATGGTGTTTGGACTTAATCCTGATGCCCCATGTTTATCGCATATCTTTTTTTTAAAGGTATCTAAAGAAATAGAGACCATTTCATTCAAATGAGGGGCTTCTTTTTCATAGGGGCTTTCAACACTTCTCAGATAGGGTAGTGCCGAGACAAATACATCCTCGGAATTTTCGGTCTTTCCTCCACTGGATGAATGAAAAAGGGGCTGGTCTACAATTTGGCCATCGTAGTACATAATCTGCCCAGCTGTCGTGGCAACCGCCTGCTTTATTTTAAGCCAACCCTCATCCATCCATTTTTGCCCCTTTAAATCTAACAATTCATCCTTGATGGTC